>DAHVFI010000110.1 GCA_027317045.1 Gammaproteobacteria bacterium | reverse complement strand
ACGAGGAAGTGGTGTTCTACGTATCCGGCGGTATTTTGGAGATCCAGCCGCATGTGGTGAGCGTGCTTTCCGATACTGCAGTGCGCGCCCACGACATAGACGAAGCGGCCGCGCTCGAAGCCAAACGCCGCGCCGAGGAGGCGCTGGTCAACCGGTCCGCCGAAGTGGATATCGTGCGCGCCCAAGCGGAGCTGGCTGAAGCCTTGGCGCGTCTTCGGACCCTGGAGCACATTCGCAAGAAACTGGGCGGACATTAAGCCGCTGCGGGCCGGGAGTGCCCGGTTTTCGGCTATTATTCCCTGGCCCTTCATTTCCAGGACCCGGTTCAAACATGCCCCTGAGCGTCGTCATTCTGGCCGCCGGCCAGGGCAAGCGGATGCATTCCGATCTGCCAAAGGTATTGCAGCCTTTGGGTGGCAGGACTCTGCTGGAACATGTGGTAGATACAGCGACCAGGCTCAATCCCGCTAGCATTCACGTGGTGTATGGTCATGGCGGCGAACAAGTGCCGGACGCGCTCAAGCATCTGCCGGTGCGTTGGGTGCTGCAGGCCGAACAGCTCGGTACCGGCCACGCACTCATGCAGGCATTGCCCGCGGTTGCCGAGGACGATATCGTCCTGGTGTTATACGGCGACGTACCCCTGGTACGCACATCCACTCTGCAGAAACTTGTGGATTCGGCCGCGCGCGGCGAGCTGGCGGTGCTCACCGCACGCCTGACGGATCCAGGCGGCTATGGCCGCGTCCTGCGGGATACGGAAGCGCAGGTACAGAGCATCGTCGAGCATAAGGACGCGAATACAGAGCAGCGCCGGATTGACGAAATCAACACCGGCCTGATGGCCTGCAAGGCGGCCTGGTTGCGCCGCTGGCTTGCGAACCTGGGTAATCACAACGCACAGAAGGAATATTACCTGCCCGATGTCATCGCCATGGCGGTGGCGGAGGGTCTTTTGGTGGACGCTATCGCGGCCTCCGGGGAAAGTGAGGTGGCGGGCGTCAATGACCGTCAGCAGCTGGCGGCCGCTGAAACCACCCTGCGGCAACGTATCGCCGCGGCCCTCATGTATCAGGGCGTGACCCTGCGGGATCCGGCACGCATCGATGTGCGCGGCCAATTGAATTGCGGGCGGGATGTTTGCATAGACATCAACTGCATATTCGAGGGCACGGTAAGCCTTGGTAATCGGGTAGGCATCGGTCCCAACGTGGTCATCAGGGATTGCGAGATCGGCGACGATACGCAGGTGTTCGCCAACAGTGTGCTGGATGGTGCGCAAATCGGTGCGCGCGTTCGCATCGGGCCATTCGCGCGTATCCGGCCGGAGAGTCAGCTGGCGGATGAAACCCACGTGGGCAATTTCGTGGAAGTGAAGAAAAGCCGTCTCGGGCGCGGCAGCAAGGCAAACCATTTGAGTTATCTGGGTGACACCGAAGTTGGACGCGAAGTGAATATCGGCGCCGGCACCATCACCTGCAACTACGATGGCGTAAACAAGTACCCTACGGTCATCGGCGACGGCGCTTTCATTGGTTCCAATACCTCGCTGGTGGCGCCGGTGACCGTGGGCCCGGGGGCTACGATCGGTGCCGGTTCGGTGATCACCAAGGAAGCGCCGGCGGATGCGCTGAGTGTGGCGCGCGCCGAGCAGAAAACCGTAGCCGGCTGGAAACGACCCAGGAAGAAGTGAGGGGTGAGGGGTGCGACGTAAGGAGTGAGGAGTACAGAGTGAAGAGTGAGTCGGCATTCGCCTCACGCCTCACAGCGAGCGGCCTCACACCCAGGCGCAGGTACCCTGCTGTATGGGAAAGTTGATATTGCGTGCCGTGATTTGTCAGAGGGTTGGCGAATATGTGCGGAATCGTGGGAGCCATTGCCGGGCGTGACGTGGTGCCGCTGCTGTTGGATGGTTTACTGCGCCTGGAGTATCGCGGCTATGATTCGGCCGGGGTAGCGGTACTCAATGGCGGCATCCGCCGGGTGCGCACCGTCGGGCGTGTGGCTGAACTGCGCACCCGCGCCGATGCCGAACACCTGCACGGTTTTATCGGCATCGGGCACACCCGCTGGGCCACTCACGGCGGGGTCACCGAGACCAACGCTCATCCGCATATTTCATGCGACGAGATTGCGGTGGCGCATAACGGCATCATCGAGAATCACGAGGAACAGCGCACGCGTTTGCGCAAGCTCGGTTATGAATTTGAATCCCAGACCGACACCGAGGTCATCGCCCACCTGATTCATTATCACTTTTCGCTGAGCGGCAACTTGTTTTCCGCGATGCAGCAGACGGTACGCGAACTGGTGGGCGCTTATGCCATCGGCGCGGTATCCATCAAAGCCCCGGAAGTGCTGGTATGTGCACGCATGGGTTGTCCGCTGCTCATTGGACTTGGCGAGGGTGAGAATTTGGTGGCTTCGGATGTGTCCGCGGTGCTGGCCGTCACGCGGCGCGTGGTTTATCTCGAGGAAGGCGATGTTGCCGAGATAGGCCGTGAACGTGTCAGCATCGTGGATCGGGACGGCGTGCCGGCGCAACGCAAAGTGCATGAAAGCGACGCCTCACTGGCGTCCATGGAATTGGGCACCTACAGCCACTTCATGCAGAAGGAGATTCATGAGCAGCCCCGGGCGCTGACCGACACCATCGAGGGCGTCATCGCCGAGGGCTTCGTACCCGGGCTGTTTGGCGCTGAGGCCGCCGGTGTTTTCAAGGTCATCAACGCAGTCAAGATTCTCGCGGCCGGGACCAGCTACTATGCCGGTCTCACCGCCCGTTACTGGATTGAGAGCATCGCCAAGGTGCCGGTGAGCGTGGAGATCGCCAGCGAATACCGTTACCGCGAGTCCGTACCCAACCCGCGTCAATTGATTATCACGATTTCCCAATCCGGCGAGACCTTAGACACGCTGGAAGCGTTAAAGCACGCCAAATCGCTGGGTCACGACAATATCCTGTCCATATGCAACGTGCAGGAAAGCGCCATCCCGCGCGCCTCCCGCTTGGTGTTCTACACCCGTGCCGGCGCCGAAATCGGCGTGGCTTCAACCAAGGCGTTCACCACCCAGTTAGTGGCGTTGTTTATCTTCGCCGCCACCCTCGCCGGGCAGCGCGGCCTGCTCAATGCGAAACACGAATCGGAATTCCTGGAGTACTTGCGACATGCCCCCGGCAGCGTGCAGCATGCACTGAATC
>DAHVFI010000266.1 GCA_027317045.1 Gammaproteobacteria bacterium | reverse complement strand
CCGCTGGGCAAGTCGCTGCCCGAGGAACGCGCACCCCAACCGGAAATATTCAGATTCTTGTCGCCGCCGAACGTGGAGGTGCTCCAAGTGCTGTCGAAACTCGCCAGCGTGTTGCTGGACTGGCCAAGCGGATCGCCGTGGGTAATGAGCGTGCCCACGCGCCACTGGTTGTTGATGTTGTAGACCGCGCGGCCGGCGAACAGGTTGGTGGAATTGGAAATATTGTTGCCGGCCATCTGGGTGTCCAAGAGGCCCAGCGTCCAGCCATCGGTGTGGCCCAACAGTTTCACACCTTCATCCAAAGGCACGGTTTCACCGTTTACCAGACCGATGCTGCGGGAATAGAACGGAATGAAGTTCTGACCCAGGTTGTGGCTGAAGGTGAAGATATTGGCCCCGTCCAGAAAGAACTGCCGCGTTTCGGAAATCGACTGCGGATAAGGCGAGGCATTTATTTGCAGTGAATTTGCCTGGGCCTCGGAAAAGTCCGTGTGATAGGTGAAAAGCCCGGCCAGCTCAGGCGTGATGTTGTACTTGAGGTCGAAACCGGTCCAACTCGCGGTATCGTGCTTGCTATCGTTGTATTCAGTGACCAGATAGGGATCAAATTCGAAACCGCTGCCCTGGTTCAGGTTGCGGATGCCGGTGAGCTCGCCCTCCCACTGCAGATTGGTGGGCGTGGCATTCAGATTGATGCCGGACCAGGCGAGGGTCAGCAGGTCGCGCGGCACGTAACGACTGAGGTTCAATCCCCAGATTGCGTTCTTGTTATTGAATTGCAGGCTTTGCGTATCAATGGCGATTTCAGCCGTCCAGCCGCTGCGGGTACGCCTTACCGTCGCCCGCCAATAGCCGTTCCAACTGTAATCCACGCTCGGGGTGTTGCTGTTTTGGTTGTTGTAGCCCGGCGATATCAGGCCGTCGGCCATGGCACCACCGGCGTTCACCTGAAACACGTAGGCGAGCTTATGCTGCTCAAAGGTATCGAGCACAATCATGACATTGTCATCGCTGGATTGATCACCGTCGCGTTGCAGGGTATGCACCTCGATTTTCTTAGGGTGCGGATCGTCACAGGCGATGCCGAAATACAGGTGATGCCTGCCCCGCAGAATCCGTACCGTGGTCGCAAAAGGCGTGGCCCCGCCGGGATGCGGGTTCTGCTGGGTCAGCGTGATCACCGGCGCCGTGCGCCAGGCAGGCTCATTGAGCTCGCCATCCAGCACAATCTGGCCAATCTTCACTCCGGCAGCGGTCACCGGTGTTTGTGTCTGCACCGCTGCGGCATGCAATGCACCTGGCATCAGCAGCACGCCAAAAATCATTGGCAAAGTGTGTCTGTCGAGACTGAACATGGTGTTCCTCGGTATGGAAAATCAGATTACGGAAACAGGCCGCAGGTTTAAACCGGCAGTGGTATGCGCGTGCTTAAGGCGGCGAGGTGCAGTGCAGGATGTTCAGAAGCATGAAGGTCTCCGCGTAAATCCTAGTTTACCGGGCAGCCCGGTAATTGCATCCCGGCAGGCGCAGGACCGGAAAATTTAACGGCGCTGGCGCCTTCAATCCCATGGATAGTGGCGCTGTCACTGACATAGAGTTTGCCGGCGCGCTCGAAGATGATGCTGCCGTCCACGCTCGTATGTGGAGCGACAATCAGTACGGGTTCATGTATTTTCGGGTTTCCCTGAAAATCATTGGCCGGCTTTTTCGCGGTTACATTTCCGTGAACCACGCTGCCATCGGCAATCAGAACACTGCCATTGTAGAAGTTCAGGTTGCCATCCAGTTGCGTTCCGCACAGGATCATGTCGCCATTGACGTTTTCCCCATTGCCGGTGATATGCGCGCCATTTGCCGCATGAATATCACCGTTCACTGTCATCAGGGTGGCGGTGAGTGTATTTTTGCCCAGTGTAAAACCGCCATTGACGGTTTTCAGATTGCCGGCGTGTGCGCCCTCGGCGAGAGTGATGGCGCCGTTGATGCTGGTGAGATTGCCGGTCTGAGCGCCCGTGGCCAGATAAATACGGCCGTTAATAGTGCGCAGGCTGCCGTCCACCACGGCGCCGCTGCCGACGTTGATTTCACCATTGACCGTGCTGCTGCCGCTTGACCAGTGGGCATTGGCCGGCACGTTGATGTTCCTGTTGACATTACAACCGGTCAGCAGAATTGCCAGGACCGGAAGAAACAGGGCTGGGTAGCGGATATTCATAAGGGTTTCTCTGTATTTACTGTTTTGACACGTTGATGTCACCGCTGCCGGTGGAAATCGTGCCTTGGCCTTCGGCCTTGCCGAAATCCGCGATAAGCTCGCGACGGCGCGTCACCACATTATGCATGTCCGGCAGGTTGATGCTGATATCCCCGCTGTCGGAGGAGGCATCCAGGTGCAGCGACAGGCCGGTCGTAGTCTCGAGGATGGCGCCACCGGAGCCGGTATCGATATAGAGCTTGCGCACAGCGGACAGATCGCCTGCCAAAGATACGTCACCCGAGCCGGTATCGGCCCACACGCTTTCGCCGCCGGTGTAATTCTTGGCGATCACGTCGCCGGAGCCGGTATTGGCGTGCAGTGAGCCGTTGGCGCCATCCATCCGCACGTCACCTGAGCCGGTGTCCAGTTTCATGTCACCCTTGACGTTGGAAAACATGACGTCACCTGAACCGGTATCGGCATACAAAATCTGACTGCGGGACGCGGATACATGCACATCACCCGAACCGGTATCGGCATGTACATTGCCGGCCACATGCTCGGCGAACACATCGCCGCTGCCGGTATCGGCGGTAAAATCGCCGCTCAGATCCGCCACATGCACGTCACCAGAACCGGTATCCACCGCGAATTGACCTTGCACATCGCTGATACGGACATCGCCACTGGAAGTTTTTACCCGCAGATCGTTGTGGATGCCGTTTATTTCAGTAAGGCCGGCATAGTTGACGAGCGCCAGTGCCATGCCTGCGGGTACCTGGACCACCAGGTCCACATGCAATGGAGTACCGCGGTTGCCATTGCGGTAAACATTTACTTCCGTACCCTGATAAGTCAGGTTGTTGCCGCCGTCGTTAACGCAGAACACCCCCAGGAAACAGAAATTGCCGCCGTGATTGCCGGTAGAGTTGTTGTCGTTGTCGGGGTAGTTATAGCGGGTGTAATGATCAACCGGATAATGGACGTGCACGGTGAAGCCGTTGCCGGACTGCTGGGTGTCGAAGTGCACGCTCTGGGCCAGTGCCTGGGCGGCGGCTGGGTCCTTGCCGCCGGCTACCACG
>DAHVFI010000253.1 GCA_027317045.1 Gammaproteobacteria bacterium | reverse complement strand
CTGTAGGGTAATTGGTCGTCACCGACGACTTGGTAGGATTCGTGTCCCTTGCCTGCCACCAGCACCACATCGTCCGGGGTCGCGGCACTAATCGCCTGCGCCAACGCCTGGGCACGGTTGCGCTGCACCTGCACCCGGCTGCGATCACTGATACCGGCCATAATTTCAGTGATGATAGCGTCGCCGTCCTCGTGACGCGGATTGTCATCCGTCAGGATGACGCGATCCGCAAGTCGTGCAGCGATTGCACCCATCTGCGGTCGCTTGCCGCGGTCGCGCTCGCCGCCGCAGCCGAATACGCACCACACCTGTCCACGGCAATGGGCGCGTACCGCGATCAGTGCCTTTTCCAGCGCATCCGGTGTATGCGCATAATCCACCACCACCAGCGGCATCCGGGCACCGCCGAAACATTCCATGCGGCCCGGAACCGTGCGCGCGTTGCCGAGTACGCGCAGCGCATCAACAAATGAAATATCCAGCGCCAGCAATACACCCAGCACTGCCAGCAGGTTATGCGTGTTGAAATCACCGAGCAGGCGGCAATCAACGTGTCCGGTACCGAAATTACCTTCCACGTCGAATCCCATTCCGCTGGAATGCAACAGCACGTTCTTGGCCCGCAGCATTTTGCCTGTGTGCGTGCAGCCGGGATCGAGCGTATAGCCGATGCAATCAACACTGTCCGGCAGGCTGCGCGTAAGTTCCTGACCGAAAGCATCATCCAGATTGATTACCGCCTGTTTCACACCCGGCATCCCGAATAACCGGCGTTTGGCGGCAGCGTAATTCCCCATGTTGGCGTGATAATCCAGATGCTCACGGGTAAGATTGGTGAATACGGCTACGCCGACGTGCACGCCCGACAAGCGGCCCTGATCAAGCGCATGGCTGGATGCCTCCATACTGACGTGCCGTATGCCGCGATCACGGAAAGTCGCCAGCCATTGCTGCACACTGACGGCGTCCGGCGTGGTGTGGGTCGGGTTTCCCAGCCTGCCATACAGACCGTAGCCGAGCGTACCCAGCACACCGCAGGATTTGCCGAGCTCCGTGAGTGCTTGGGCGGTGATTTGGCTCACGGAAGTCTTGCCATTGGTACCGGTTACTGCGACCACCTGTTGCGCCGTGGACGGGTCACCATAGAAACGTGCGGCTATGAAACCGGCATGCTGGTCCAGATTACGGACCGCGAAGGCTGGCAGCCCCTTGAGCGCCGGCAGATAGTCCAGTGCCCCTTCGGGATCGTAAGCCACCGCTAGCGCGCCGCGCGCGCGCGCATCGGCAAGATGTTGAAGACCGTGATGATCGTGACCGTGGCAGGCCAGAAACAGATATCCGGGATGTACGGCGCGACTGTCAAGAGCCAGGCCCTGTAGTTTCAGATCGCGGCCCGCTGGAATCTCCGCGTCACCCCGCAGGATCTGCGCAAGACTCACTCCATTCAGGTGCTGGGCTGGAGCCGTCACGAAGCATGCCCCAGTTTCACCATGTACGCAGTGGTGGTGAAATTGCTCAAATCATCCGGTGGAATATCCAGAAGCCGGAGCGCGCCAGTCATGACGCGTGCGAATACCGGTGCTGCCACGGTCGCGGCGTAGTACTGACCGCGGCTCGGTCCGCGAATCACCACCACGGTCACCAGCCGTGGGTCAGTGGCTGGCGCGATACCGGCGAACACCGAGTAATAATCGCTGTTGGAATAGCCGCCATTCTGGGCGATGTGCGCGGTGCCGGTTTTGCCCGCCACGTGATAGCCCGCCACACCCGCGAGCTTGCCGGTGCCTTCATTGGAAACCACGGTCTCGAGCATGCGGCGCAAGGTCACAGTCACCGCAGCGGGGATCACCTGCTGCCCCACCGGCGGCGCGTCCAGACGCACAAAGCTCGGCGGTATGCTCACACCGTTGTCGCCAATGATGTCGTAGGCATCCGCCAGTTGCAGCGCGGTAACCGCAACGCCGTAACCGTACGAGATGGTGGCTTGGCGCGCCACGGACCAGTCGCGGTAATTCGGCAGCGAACCGGTCACTTCGCCCGGGAAACCGCTACCGCTACTACGACCGAAGCCAAAGGCCGCAAGTGTGTTCCACAGCAGTTCCGGGTTGAGCGACAAGGCAATCTTGCTGGCCCCCACATTGCTGGATTTTTCCAAAATCGTGGTGAGATTGATGGCGCCGTAGTCGTTGTCGTCACGAATGGTGTAACCCGCCACCCTGTAAAAACCAGGCGTGGTGTTGATGACGGTATTGGGGGTATAGCGGCCGGAAAGTAACGCCGCCACGATGGTGAACGGCTTCATGCTCGACCCGGGTTCGAACTGATCGGTGACTGCACGGTTGCGGTAAGCACCTGCCTGGTAATCGCCGCGGTTATTGGGATTGAAAGACGGCTGGTCGGCCATGGCCAGCACTTCACCCGTCTTGGCATCCATGACGATAATGGAGCCGGACTCGGCGCCCTGCTCCAGCACCGCCTGTTTAAGGGCGCGATAAGCAAGGTATTGCACGCGTAAATCAATGCTGGCGACCAAATCCTTGCCGGGGCGCGGGGCGCGCAGGCTTTCCACGTCCTGCACCGAACGCCCGTAGCGATCCACGATGACGCGCTCGGCGCCGGGAATGCCGTGCAACCAGTCGTTATAAGCGAGCTCCAGACCTTCCTGACCCACGTCATCCACGTTGGTGAAACCCAAAACCTGGGCGGCTACTTCACCGGCAGGGTAATAACGACGGTATTCGCGCTGGGTGTAGACACCGGGAATATTGAGCGCCATCACTTTGTGCGCCGCGTAAGGGTCCAGATCGCGCACCAGGTACACGAATTCCTTGTCATGGTTCTGGCGCAACAAACTCATCACGTCATGACTGCGCACGCCGAGCGCGTGGGCCAACTGTGGAATACGGCCGGATACGGGAGAGATTTCTTGAGGATTCATCCAGATGGAATCCACCGGCGTGCTTACTGCCAGCGGTTGACCGTTGCGGTCGAGGATCATGCCGCGGTGAGCCGGAATCCGGACCACGCGCAGATGACGTTCCTTGCCCTGGTCCTGCAAGAACTGGTTGTCGAACATCTGCAAATACACGAGCCGGCCCAGCAGCGCAACCGCCGCCAGTGTAAACACCCCCAGCACAAGCATGCTGCGCCAGCTCCAGGAAGTGTCCTCAATGTCGCGGTTCATGGATACACCACCACGATCTCGGGGTGCATTGGCATTTCCATACCCAGCTTCTGGGTCGCCATCTGTTCGATGCGCGCATGCGTGGACCAAGTGCTCTGTTCCAGCAACAATTGCCCCCATTCGATGTTGATCTGATCGCGCTGCTGGCGCAGTTGTTGCAGCTGCGCGAACAGCAGACGGTTTTCGTGGCGCGCGTCTATGACCGCGAGCGCACTCAGGAATACCGCCGCGATCAGCAATGCCACCACGGTGCGGGTGAGCTTCACGTCAGGCGCTCCGCGACCCGCAGTACCGCACTGCGCGCGCGCGCGTTGGCAGCGACTTCCGCTGCATCCGGATGGATTGCCTTGCCTATGGCCCGCAACAGGGGAACCGCTGTTGACCGCAGCCAGGGTGCCCGCGGGTCCGGCGGTGTTTCCCGGGAATGCGTGCGAATGAAACGTTTCACCAGGCGATCTTCGAGGGAATGGAAACTGATGACCGCAAGGCGCCCTCCCGGCGTCAGTATCCGCAGGCATTGATCGAGACAGGCACTGAGTTCATCCAGCTCGCGATTGATGAAGATGCGCAAGGCCTGGAACGTGCGTGTGGCCGGATGCCGGTTGCGCTCACGGGTCGGGATGGCGGCGCTCACGATGGTCGCAAGCTGCACTGTCGTGGTGATCAGCGCCGTAGCGCGGGCTGCAAC
>DAHVFI010000252.1 GCA_027317045.1 Gammaproteobacteria bacterium | reverse complement strand
CCCATGGACAGGCCCGAAACCACCACGATGGAATCCTTGACGCCCAGGATCAGGCTGGTGAAAAAGCGCGGCACCCGGCCTTTCTCATACGGCGCAAACGCCAGAAACAGGAATTCGACGCCGATCAGAATCATGGATACCGGCGTCAGGACCAGAACGATATCCGGGCTGACGGCGCCGGTCATGTAGTTCTGGAAAGACGGGTAAGCGCCTTGATGCAGATGCAGCATCATCAAGGAAGCAATAAAGCCCAGCAGCAGATTAATACCAAGATTGGAAAGGGATTTCCCTATATCCCGTACGATCGAGTGATGCAGCAATAAAAGCGCTTCATGGGGCGGCGGCTTTTTCTTCTTGCGGAACACGTGGCACTCTCCAGCTCAGGTTCTTGATGCCCGATCAGATCCATCAGCGACGCCGGTTCCCGGCCAATGGCTGAATATCCTCTGTAAGGCTCGCACCCCGTCCGTCAAGGCCGCCGGACCCGGCTGCAGGATGATGGAGGATTTCACTTCGTGCAACTCGCCATGGCGCACCGCCGGTATGGCTTGCCATCCGGGCCGTGCGCCGACGGCTTGCGGCTGGAATTTCTTGCCACACCAGGAGCCGATGATGATATCCGGCTGACGCCGCACGACTTCCTGTGGGTCGGCGACGATACGCTGCTTGCCCAATGATTGCTGCGCCAGCTCCGGAAAGATATCCCGGCCGCCGGCGATGCCGATCAGCTCCGATACCCAAGCGATGGCGGAAATCTGCGGGCTATCCCATTCCTCGAAATACACACGTGGATGCCGCGGCAGCTCGGCGGCGTGCGCGCGGATTTCATCCAGACCTTGCTGCAAACGCGCCACCAATGCCTGCGCTTTTGTTTCACAGCCGAGCATGCCGCCCAGCATCAGAATCATGCGCAGGATTTCCGCCACTGTGCGCTGATTGAAAACATGCATCTCGACGCCGTGGCGCACCAGTTGTGCGGCAATGTCTGCCTGGATGTCGGAAAAACCCAGCACCAGATCCGGCCTGAGCTCCAGAATCTTGCCGATCTTGGCGCTGGTGAAGGCCGAGACCTTGGGTTTCTGCTTGCGTGCGTGCGGTGGACGCACCGTGAATCCGGAGATGCCCACGATGCGCCGCTCCTCACCCAACAGGTACAGTGTCTCGGTGGTTTCTTCCGTCAAGCACACCAAGCGTTCGGGATAACTGGTCATGGATAAATATCCTACGCTGCAGGTTTGACCATCGCCTGGTGCATTACGCGGCAAGAGTACCTGAACTGATTCCCCTTCCCCAGCCCTCCCGCAGGCACGCAGGGCGCAGTAAAAGCGGCAGCGCGATTCCGCTACACTGCCTCCATGCCCGGCGCGCCATCCTCCATCGCACCCTATCAGGACCTGACACCCGACACGATCCTCTCAGCCGTGGAGGCCACCGGCCGGCGCACCGATGGCACTTTACTGGCCCTCAACAGCTATGAGAACCGCGTCTATCAGATAGGCATCGAGGACCAAGCACCGCTGATTGCCAAGTTTTACCGCCCCGGGCGCTGGTCGGATGCCGCCATCCTCGAGGAACACGCTTTCCTGAGGGAACTCGCGGAAGCCGAGATTCCGGTGGTGGCGGCGCTCGCCGACGCCAGCAGCAATACTTTACTGACACACGCCGGCTATCGCTTCAGCTTGTTCCCCCGCCAAGGCGGGCGGGCGCCGGACTTGGAACAGCCTGACCAACTGGAATGGCTGGGCCGCTTCCTCGGTCGCCTGCACGCGGTCGGCGCGGTGCGCCGTTTCGAACGGCGCGCGCGCATCGATGCCCAGACCCTGGGACGCGAACCCCGGGAATTCATCCTGCAGAGTACTTTCCTGCCGCCGGAACTGGCACCCCGCTACCGGGAAGTGACGGAATTGCTGCTGGCCGGCGTGGAACGCTGCTTCGAACGCGTGGGAACCCTGCGCGGCATAAGGTTGCACGGCGACTGCCACCCCGGGAATGTGCTATGGACCGACGCCGGACCACACTTTGTGGACTTCGACGACTGCGCCACCGGCCCGGCGATGCAGGACTTGTGGATGCTGCTCTCCGGTGCGCGCGCGGACATGGAAAGCCAGCTCGGCCACGTGATGGCCGGTTACCGGCAGTTCGCGGACTTCAATCCGGCGGAACTTTGGCTCATCGAGGCCCTGCGGACGCTGCGCATGCTCCACTACGCCGCCTGGATTGCGCGCCGCTGGGACGACCCGGCCTTCCCGCGCGCCTTCCCCTGGTTCGATGCGCCGCGTTATTGGGAAGAGCACATCCAGGTGCTGCGGGAACAGCTGCCGCTCCTGGACGAGCCGCCCCTGGCCCTCGACGCGTAAGGCCGCCGGTGTCATCATGGTGGTTACACACAAACACACCCACCCCTCCCAACCCACCTCCTCCGCATGATCCGCCCCGCGAACCTGAGCGACCTGGACGCCCTGGTTCAGCTTGAAACCCGTAATTTTGACAGCGACCGTCTCTCGCGCCGCAGCTTTCATT
>DAHVFI010000214.1 GCA_027317045.1 Gammaproteobacteria bacterium | reverse complement strand
TCATCGGCAAGCAGCAAGGCGATGTGGCGGTGGTAAAAACCCCCACCGGCGAGCGGCAGTTCGAGATTATCGAGGTGCGTTACGAATAAAAACGCACGCTGCCCGGCTCACGGGCTGCATTGTTCCACGACAGCCGGGGCAGCGACAGAGTGAAACGCATTATGGCCAAGCGCACCAAGAGCAGTGGCCGTTGGCTGGCTGAGCATTTTTCCGATGTTTACGTCAAGCGTGCCCAGCAGGCGGGTTGGCGCTCACGCGCGGTTTTCAAACTTGATGAAATCCAGCGGCGCGACCATCTCATCAAACCCGGCATGAAGGTTGTAGACTTGGGGGCGGCTCCCGGCGGCTGGAGCCAGTATGCAGCGAAAATCCTCGCAGGTCGCGGCAGCGTATTGGCTCTGGATATTCTGCCGATGGAACCCCTGGCAGGGGTGGAAATCATTCAGGCGGATTTCACCCAGGAACCGGTTCTGGGGCAGCTTCGTCAACGATCCGCAGGCCATCCTGTTGACCTTGTATTGTCGGATATGGCCCCCAATATGAGTGGCGATGATGCCATTGACCAGCCCCGCGCCCTGTATCTGGCGGAGTTGGCATTGGCTTTTGCCCGCTCGGCACTCGGACCGCACGGCGCTTTGTTGGTGAAGGTGTTTCAGGGTGCGGGGTTTGCAACTTATCTGCAGGAGCTGCGTGCCAGCTTTCGCACTGTGGCCACGCGTAAGCCCAAGGCCTCGCGGGCCCGTAGTCGTGAATTGTATTTATTGGCCAAACACCGGCGGGTGTAGTACTGTCTAAACGTTGAAACAGGCCGTGGCGATCCGGCCATGCGCTTGCGAGGGACCTGATTTTGAACGATTTTCTTAAAACTTTGCTTATTTGGATTCTGATTGCGGTGGTGTTGCTGGCGGTTTTCAACAGCTTCAGCTCCAGCAGCAGTAAGACCCAAGCCATCGCCTATTCCAACTTCCTCACGGATGTTCAGGATGGCAGCATTGCGAACGTCACTTTCGATGGCCGTAGCATCACCGGCACTCTGTCTTCCGGAGAGAAATTCAACACTTACAGCCCCTTAACGACGGATTTCGCACCGTTGGTGGAGAGCCTGCGTAAAAACAATGCCAACGTTAAGATCGAGGCCAAGCCCCCGGAACAGACTTCCTGGTGGTTGCAGGCGCTGCTATCGTTCGGCCCGTTCATATTGCTAATTGCCGTATGGATTTATTTCATGCGTCAGATGTCAGGCGGCGCTGGTGGACGTGGCGCCATGTCCTTCGGCAAGAGCCGCGCGCGCATGTTGGGCGAGGACCAGGTGAAGATCAATTTCAGCGACGTGGCCGGTGTCGAAGAAGCCAAAGATGAAGTAGCGGAACTGGTGGAGTTCCTGCGCGATCCAGGTAAATTCCAAAAACTCGGCGGCCGCATCCCGCGCGGCGTGCTGATGGTTGGCTCGCCGGGTACCGGCAAGACGTTATTGGCCAAGGCGATTGCTGGCGAAGCCAAAGTGCCGTTCTTCAGTATTTCCGGTTCGGACTTCGTGGAAATGTTCGTGGGCGTCGGTGCCTCGCGAGTGCGCGACATGTTCGAACAGGCCAAGAAACATGCGCCGTGCATCATATTCATCGATGAGATCGACGCCGTCGGTCGGCATCGCGGCGCCGGCTTGGGCGGCGGCCATGACGAACGTGAACAGACGCTCAATCAATTGCTGGTGGAGATGGATGGTTTCGAAGGCAGCGAGGGCGTGATCGTCATCGCCGCCACCAATCGTCCGGACGTTCTGGATCCAGCCCTGCTACGCCCAGGACGCTTCGACCGCCAGGTGGTGGTGCCGTTGCCGGACGTGCGCGGCCGCGAGCAGATACTGAAAGTGCACATGCGCAAGGTACCGATTGCGGATGACGTGAAGCCCGCCATCATCGCCCGCGGTACGCCGGGATTCTCCGGCGCCGATCTCGCCAACCTGGTAAATGAGGCCGCGCTGTTCGCGGCGCGCGTCAACAAGCGCAGCGTCAGCATGGATGAGTTTGAGAAGGCCAAGGACAAGATCATGAAGGGCGCAGAGCGCCGTTCCATGGTCATGAGCGAGGAAGAGAAACGGCTGACGGCGTTTCATGAATCCGGGCACGCCATCGTCGGCCGGTTGGTCCCCGACCATGACCCCGTATATAAAGTCAGCATCATTCCGCGCGGCCGTGCCTTGGGCGTGACCATGTTCCTGCCTGAAGACGATCGCTACAGTTACAGCAAGCGCCGCCTGGAAAGCCAATTATCGAGCCTGTTCGGCGGACGCGTGGCTGAAGAATTGATTTTTGGTGAGGAGTGCGTCACTACTGGTGCTGCGAATGACATTGAACGCGCCACCCAGATTGCACGCAACATGGTCACTAAGTGGGGCTTATCGGAAAAACTCGGACCGCTCAGTTATGAAGAGGAAGAGGGCGAGGTGTTTCTCGGTCATTCCGTCACACGTCACAAGAACATCTCCAGTGATACCCAGAATACCATTGATATGGAAGTGCGTACCCTGATTGATCGCAACTACCAGCGTGCCAGGCAGCTGCTGCAGGAAAACCTGCAAAAGCTGCACATCATGGCCGATGCTCTCATGAAGTATGAAACCATCGATGCCGACCAGATAGACGCCATCATGAACGGCAAGCAGCCCGGCACGCCCAAGGGCTGGGATGATAATGACCAGGATGGCGAGCCGAAAGCCGCGCTCGGTGCAGCCTCTACGCCCAAGACTGACACCAAAATCGGCGGGCCTGCGAGCCAGCACTAACGAAACGTGCTGTAATCAAGCCGGCGTACGCCGGCTTTTTTATTGGTAGGTTTATGCAAACGTGGGGGCTGGAGTGCAACTACAATTGGGTAAACATACGCTGGACCTGACGCAACCCAAGGTCATGGGTGTGCTGAATCGAACACCGGATTCATTCTCCGACGGCGGCGCCTATACAGATATTGATGCGGCTTTGCGGCAAGCACTCAAGATGCTCGAGGAAGGTGCGGCCATCATAGATATAGGAGGAGAATCCACCCGCCCCGGATCCATCGCGGTGAGCGTGCAGCAGGAGCTGGACCGGGTCATTCCGCTCATCGAACGTCTGGTGTCTGAACAAGCAGCGCTGGTTTCGATTGATACCAGCAAGCCGGAAGTAATGGGTGCGGCGGTCAAGGCCGGTGCCGTCATGATCAACGACGTCTATGCGCTGCGCTTACCGGGCGCACTGGAGACGGCACGCGCCTGTGCCATTCCGGTGTGTATCGTGCACATGCAAGGCGAACCTCGCAGCATGCAGCAACACCCACACTATGAAGATGTAGTGGCTGAAGTTAAACAGTTTCTTGAGGAGCGCAGCCAGGTTTGTGAATCAGCCGGCATACCGCGCAAGCGGATATTGATTGACCCAGGATTCGGTTTTGGCAAGACGCTCGCTCATAATCTTAGTTTGCTGCGTCACCTGGATGAATTCACTGCATTGGGTCAACCGCTTCTAGTGGGCTTGTCACGCAAATCCATGATTGGCGCGTTGCTGGGTGATGCGTCGGTAGGCAAACGATTGCAGGGCAGTGTGGCTGCGGCAGTGATAGCTGTATTGCAGGGTGCCAGTATCATCCGCAGTCATGATGTACAGTCCACAGTGGAGGCCCTCAAGATTGCCGCCGCTGTACACGGCATCGGCTGCTAGAATTCTGCCAAACGCGGCTGGAATAAAGAATGACACGCAAGTTTTTCGGCACTGACGGCATTCGCGGCCCGGTAGGCAGCCCGCAAATGAGCGCCGATTTCGTACTGCGTCTCGGCTGGGCCGCGGGCCGTGTGCTCGCGCCCCAGGGCGGCGGTACGGTGCTTATCGGCAAGGACACGCGCATTTCCGGCTATATGTTTGAATCCGCCCTGGAGGCTGGTTTTTCGGCTGCGGGCGTGAATGTGCAATTGCTGGGTCCCATGCCCACGCCTGCTATCGCCTATCTCACACGCGTGACACATGCACAAGCTGGCGTGGTTATCAGCGCATCACACAATCCCTATCATGATAACGGCATCAAATTCTTTTCCGCCGAAGGCCGCAAGTTGCCGGATGAAACTGAACTGCGCATAGAGGAGGCGATTGCAAAACCTTTTGTGACAGTGGATTCGGGTTCGCTGGGCAATGCGCACCGTATGGCCGATGCCGCAGAGCGCTATATTGCATTCTGCCAAGCCAGCGTGGCGCCGGGACTGAAGCTTGATGGTCTCAAACTGGTTCTGGACTGTGCCAATGGCGCCACCTATCGCATCGCACCGGCCGTATTCAGTGCGCTGGGCGCGCAACTGACGAGTCTCGGCGTGCATCCGGATGGCCTGAACATCAATCAGGATAGCGGCTCCACACATCCGCAGCGCTTGCAGCAGAAGGTCCTGGAATTGGGCGCGCAGCTTGGCATCGCCTTCGATGGCGATGGTGATAGGGTTTTGATGGTGGATCGCCGCGGCGAACTGGTGGATGGCGATGAGCTGTTATTCATCATCGCCATGGCGCGCAAGTTGCGACACGCCTTGTATGGCCCCGTGGTGGGCACGCAGATGAGCAATCTCGGCTTGGAGCAGGCCTTGGGCGCACACGCAATAGAGTTCCGCCGCGCTCAGGTAGGCGACCGTTACGTATTGGCCATGCTGGAAGAAAGCCACGGCGTGCTGGGTGGAGAGAATTCGGGACATATCATCTGCCTGGACCGCACCACGACCGGTGACGGTATCATTTCAGCATTGCAGGTGTTGGAGGCGTTGAACGTTGCTGGCCGCGATCTGGCCGACGTGAAAGCCGGGATGCGCAAATTCCCCCAGGTACTGGTGAATGTGGAGACCCGGGAGCGGGTGGATTTGGAAACCCCGGCAATTCGTGCTGCTGTGAAAACAGTTGAACAGAGGCTGGACGGTCGGGGGCGTGTGCTGCTGCGCCTCTCGGGCACCGAACCGCTGGTGCGCGTCATGGTGGAGAGCGAAGATGCCGATCTGACGCGTCAATATGCGGAAACCATTGCTGAAGCCGTACGGACTGCGGCGCTGCATTGATTTTCAGGTTTTGCGCCATTAAGCTTGCGCGCCTTTCGATGGATGTCGGGGGACAGTAATGCGCCCGTTTCTGGTAGTTGGCAACTGGAAGATGAATGGTACCCGGGAAAGCGCGACGCAACTCGTGAATGAGATACTGCGCGGCCCTGAGTTGCCAGCCACGGCCGAGATAGCGATTTGCCCGCCATTTGTTTATCTCGCCGATATGGCCAGGCTGCTCAATGGCGGTACGCTGATCTTGGGTGCACAGAATCTGTGCGCTGAGGATAATGGCCCGTATACGGGCGAAGTGTCCGGCTCCATGCTGCGGGATGCCGGCTGCCGGTACGTGATCGTAGGACATTCGGAGCGGCGTAATCTGTACGCGGAAAATGACGCCCTGGTAGCACGTAAATTTATGGCAGCGCAGAGGGCGGGGCTCACGCCTATCCTGTGCGTGGGTGAAACCCTGACCCAGCGCCAGCGCGGCGAAACCCATGCGGTCATCATGCGGCAGCTTATGGCGGTACTGGATGCGGCCGGCATTGATGCTTTTGATCAGGCGGTCGTGGCCTACGAACCAGTCTGGGCCATTGGCACCGGCAAAACCGCCACTTCTGCGCAGGCGCAAGAAGTGCATGCGCTTGTTCGTGCCTGTATCAGCGCCGGGAATGCTAGAATAGGCGGCGCTATCCGCCTGCTTTACGGCGGTAGCGTGAAGGCTTCCAATGCCGCCGAACTGTTCCAGATGCCGGATATTAACGGCGGCTTGGTGGGTGGCGCCTCTCTGGAGGCATATGAATTTATCGCCATTTGCAAAGCGGCGATCTGATCCCAAATAGATCATTTTTTGAGCGTTTCCATGTTGTACACAATTCTTGAGATCATCCTGGTATTCGTGGCCGTAGCGCTGGTTATATTCATACTGCTGCAGCAGGGTAAGGGCGCGGATGCAGGAGCCGCCTTCGGTAGCGGCGCCTCCGGCACGGTATTCGGCGCCGGCGGCTCGGCGAATTTCCTGAGCCATGCCACGGCGATACTGGCCACGCTGTTTTTCATTCTGGCACTGGCGATGGCCTACTTATCCCACCACGTTACTGCTACGCCGCAGAGCATCGTGGAACGCGCCGCACAACAGCAAGCGGCCAATACACAGTCCGTCGCACCGCAAATCCCCGTTGCTGTTAAGACGTCCCCGGCAGTGTCCAACCCTAAACCCACCGGCAATCCTGCTCCCGTCCAACCTCCCGGCCATTGATTAAAAGCAAACGGAAACGGCCTCGGCAGCGCCCAGCATCGCTTTTTATCAGTGCAATACGTTAAAATTGAACGGCTTCGCGGACGGCTGGCAAACGCGCCGGTATCCTGTAAGTCGAAATGCCGACGTGGTGGAATTGGTAGACACGCTACTTTGAGGTGGTAGTGGGTAAAACCGTGGGAGTTCGAGTCTCCCCGTCGGCACCAGC
>DAHVFI010000213.1 GCA_027317045.1 Gammaproteobacteria bacterium | reverse complement strand
GAATACGTGCTTGAGCCTTGAGAACAGCGCCAGCAAAGGCGCCGGGCCCTTGTAAGCTGCCAGCTGTTCCAGCGGCGTGATGTCCTCGAGTACATAGATGCCGCGCCCGTAGGTGGCCACCACCAGGTCATGAAAATTTTTCTGCACCGTTTCCCAGGACACCGGCGCGTGCGGCAGGCCAGACATGAGCGGCGTCCAATGGTTGCCGGCATCGATGGAAACATAGAGTGCGTTGCCGGTACCGGCGAACAGCAGCTTGCGGCTGTACGGGTCTTGGGCAACCGAGCTGACGCTGCTGGTGGGGCTCACGGGAATGCCGTCGACCATGGGTCGCCAGCTACGGCCGTAATCCTCGGTCTTATATATGTATGGCCGCGGGTCGCCCATGAGCGCGCGATCGACGCTGACGAAAGCCGTGCCGGCGCTGAAGTGCGACGGCTCGATGCGCGTCACTGTACCCCACGGCAGCAGCCCGGGAATATTGCTGGTTACATTGGTCCAGTGGCCGCCGCCATTGCGCGTGATCCACACCTGGCCGTCGTTGGTGCCCGCCCAGATAAGGCCCTGCTTCACCGGAGAAGGCGCGATGGCGAACACCACCTCGCCGTAGAACTGGCCGAGATTGTCCTGGCGGTGCATCTTGCCGTTGATGGGAATGCCGCCCGACGGCACCAGGTATTTGGGATTGCGTGTCGACAGGTCCGGGCTGATGGCCTTCCAGGTCTGGCCTCCATTGGTGGTTTTGAGGATCACCTGGCAGCCGTAATACACAGTGTTGTGATCGAAGGGATCGATGGCCAGCGGCGGCGTCCAGTGGCAGCGGTACTTGATGTCCCCGGGTGCCGCATCCAGGGTGTGGTCCGGCCAGGGGCTGACGGCGCGCGGATAGCCGATGCGGGTGTCGAGACGGGTGATCTCGTCGCCGTAACAGGTGCTCCAGATGATGCGCGCATCGCTGGGATCCGGATAGGTGAATCCGGATTCGCAGCCGCCCAACGGCTCCTGCCATTCATGCGGGTCAATGAGCGGCGTGGACATGGGATAAGCCGGGCCGCGGCCGGCGTCGTCGTCCTGCATATTGGCGTACACCCAGTACGGCACCTGGTTGTCTACTGCCACGTGATACATCTGGCCGATGGGCAGTGTCACGTGATGCCAGTTTTGCCCGCCGGTGGTACTGATATCCACGCCGCCGTCGAAGCTGATCATCATGCGTTTGGCATTGCTTGGGTCGATCCAGATGTCGTGATTGTCGCCGCCCCAAGGCACCTGCTTGAAGGTCTGGCCGCCATCGCCGGAAACATAAAAGCCGTTACTGGCGACGTAAATCTTGTCCTCATCCGCCGGTGAAACCGTGAGCCGCACCGTGTAACCGGCGCGCTCGGTAAGCAGACGGCTGTAACTCTCCACGTGCCAGTGGTGGCCGCCGTCGTCGGATCTCCACAATGAACCTTGTTTTGCGGTTTCGATAAGCGCGTACACGCGCCTCGGATTGGAGGGCGCCACCGCCACATCGATCTTGCCCAGCGGTCCGTGCGGCAGTCCGTGGTCCTTGATCTGCTTCCAGGTCTTGCCGCCGTCACGGGTCACATACACGCCGCTGGATAGCCCGCCGCTGACCATCTGCCAAGGGCGCAGCGACCATTGCCACAGTCCCGCGAACAGGATGCGTGGATCCTGTGGATCCATGGCCAGGCCGGAACAGCCGGTATTGCCGTTCACGAACAGCACGTGCTTCCAGATTTTGCCGCCATCATCGGTGCGCCATACGCCGCGCGAATCCTCGGCATGGGTGCCGGTACCCATGGCGCACACGAACACGTTGTTCGAATCCTGGGGGTTGACGATGACACGTGCGATCAGGCCGGCATCCTTCAAACCCATGTGGTGCCAGGAACGGCCGGCGTCTTCGGAACGGTACACACCGTCGCCGGGGGTGATGCCGTTGCGGATCACCCAGGCCTCGCCAGTACCCACCCAGATGGTCGCCGGCTGCTGCGGATCAACCGCCAGCGCGCCGATGGACTGCACCGGCTCCTTATCGAAGATAGGTTTGAAGCTGAAGCCGCCGTCGCTGGATTTCCACACGCCACCCGAAGCCGCACCGATGTAATAAACGTTCGGGTCGCCGGGCACGCCAGCCACCGCGCTGGCGCGGTTGCCGATTTGCGGACCGACGAAGCGGAAACGCAGTGCCTTGAGCTGTTGACCGGAGACTGTGTTTGCGACTGCGGCCTGGGTTGATAACAGCACAAACGCGGCAAGCAAACCGGTAAAAGACGCATGCTTCATTTTTATCGCTCCCGCCAGATGTTGGCGCGCCCGGCAAATGCTATGCTGAGCGGGACCTTGATCAAATTCGTAGCCACCCTTTGGCCACGCGTTGCCGTCCAAGGCGCAGAGTAGAATCATTGTGTATGCTGCGGCGACTGGCGGCAGCTTAAAAGCCGCGTGTATGTTACAGAGGGGCAGCACAGAGCGCTACCCCTTTTTGATTGGGGCAAACGCCATAAGTCGTGGTGTGAATAGAGATTGGTGCCGGCGGAGGGAATTGAACCCCCTACCTACGCGTTACGAAATATCCGCAAACTGTGCATCTGCGTGCAATTACGCGCATTGACGTGCATTAAATCAAGTACTTACGGAAAATCGGTTGCGCGTAAATGCACGCCAATGCGCGCGGTTGTTTATCCGCACTATGGCAGAGCTGCTTCAGGCGTGCCAGGAAATTTAAGGTTTCGTCAGCCATGGCCATTTTCGGCGCTGGTGCTGATCGCCGGAGCCGGAATCACGTCGGTTTGGAACTTCTCGTATTTCTTAAGCAGTGCCTGAAAACGCGGATCCTTGCGGATCGGATCCCAGGTGGGATCCATCTTGAGCAGCGGCACAGAAATGAACTCGCCCGTCGGCATTGCCAGCAACCGGTCCAGACCCGTGATCGCCTCGTCAACCTGTCCAATTTGTGCTTGCACTGCTGCCAGATTCGCGAGCGCGTACTCTTCTCGTTGCACGCTCTTGGCAGCTTGCCTGTCCTTGAGAAAGAGTTGTGCCTGCGCAAGCGCTTCTTGGGTGCGCCCCAACCGCGCATACACCCAACTGAGGTCGCCTCTGGCTCGTTCTGGTGACTGCATGAGCGCGGCTTCCAGCAACATTGCGGCGCGTTGATAGTGGGCTCGCGCCGGCTCATGGTTTCCGGCCGCCCACTCCACGTCGCCGAAGTCCTCTTCAACTTGTCCGCGATCGAGGTCGGTATGTTCCTCGGGTACCGCAGACAGCAATACATGGCGTGCGCCAGTGTAATCACGGCGGCACAGCATCAGCTCCACTTGGCGAAGAGAATACCGGAAATCCACTTGGACACTTGCGGGAGCCGCATCAAGTACCGCCTGCGCCCCATCCAGGTCACCGGCGAGGATATGCACATTCGCAAGGTTAATGGTGGCTGTCAAGGAGGCTGGGTCAATCGCCAGCATCTGCTTGATTACCTGTTCCGCTTGCCCATAGCGGCGCAGTTCCTCATAGGTATGAGCGAGCTGACTCAATATGTTGAGGTTGCGTGGATCGAGTACCGCGGCTTTCTGATAGGTCTCGGCGGATGCATCGAATCGGCCTAAATGATAATAAGTCGTGCCGACACCATACAGCGCTTCCGCATTCTGCGGCTCAAGCTCCATGGCGGCCTGGAACGCGGACAGGGCGCCATTCAGATCAGTCAATACATAAAGACGGTACCAGCCTTGCGCCATTTGCGCCTCGGCGCTTTGAGGCGCTAAGTCTTCGGCACGTCTCGCAGACTGTTTGGCTTGCGCGGCCAATTGTTTTCGATTGACATCCAACACTGGGGAGTCTGTCCAGGCCATGAGCGACTGCATTTGCGCCAACCGTGACCAGGCGAGCAGGAATTTCGAGTCCTGTTGGGTCGCGGTGCTGTAGTTCCTGACCGCGGCTTCGAAATCCGGTGTCTTGAAATTCGCATATGCCCGGTTCGCATCGTATTCCGCCCGTAGGAATGAATCATACGCCTGTGGATTCTGGGTAGGTGCAGTACCCAAACGTGCGGTTTCGGTCTGGCTCAAGCGCGCATTCAACGCGAGTGCCACCTGCTGCGCCACTTCGCCTTCCACGTCGAAGATGTTATGCAGGTTCCGCTGGTAGGCTTCGGCCCAAAGATGGTTATCCGTGTTGGCATCAATCAGCTGCACATTGATCAGCACCTGATTACCGGATTTCTGCACACTACCTTCGAGGAGGGTAGCCACGCCCAGTTGTTGCGCAATGATTTTGAGATTATCTGGATGACTGGCGTACTTCGCGGTTGAGGTGCGTGCGATGACTTTGAGGTCGCCGATATCGGCCAGCTTGGTGAGAATCATGTCCTGCATACCGCTTGCGAAGTAGGCGTTGTTCTTGTCTGATGATAGATTCTCGAACGGCAACACTGCGATGGATTTTGTCGGGATGGTCGTGGCAGAAACCGGTGGCACACTGCTGGCCGATACCGGGACAGCGGTCGGCCTGTTTGTGGCGACCATTGCTAGTAATTGCGTATGGTGCTTCGAGAATCGCCACGCATAGAAACCCGAGATCACCACCAGAATCACTACGGCAACGGATAGGGCGGCGCCGAGCTTCCAGTGGCGCCGCTGCCAAGAATCCTGCTTGGCCGGATCCGTTGGCTTGATCAGCATCCAGGCAATAACCAGCACTACCGGGAACCCCAGCAGCAGGATGATGATGAGAATGGGAACCGCTCTCGACCAGCCGAAATAGGGAAATACGCGGGTAGCCGCCTGCATCACGATCCAGGCGCCCACGGCGTAAGCCGCTACCACACGGTAGATATGGTGCTGTTTGAGCCGAGCAAAAAAACCCGGCGAATTGTTATCGGTGTTGACCACGGTGCCCCTCCGGCGTGGGATTATGCCCGATTCCGGAGGCGGCGGGCAGGTCCAGGTTCCGAATGGGTGTGGTGTTAGAGCAATTGCAGTAGGAGAAACAGCCCGGTGAAAAGACCTTGCGCGCGTGGCTCTTTGAAAACCGGTTCGCTGGTCACGGCGAAGAACTCAACGGAGTTTTTCAGTCCG
>DAHVFI010000153.1 GCA_027317045.1 Gammaproteobacteria bacterium | reverse complement strand
CTTGCCGGACCCGGACGGCCCCATGAGCGCCAGGAAGTCGCCGCGCGGCACCGCGAGATCCAGGCGCTTCAGCACTTCCACGGTCTCGGAACCGCGCTTGTAGAGTTTGGTGACGCCGCGCAGATTCACCAGCGGCTGGTTTCGGGTGTTTTCAACGGCAACTGCGGACATGCTGTTCTCCTTCAAGCTCTGTCAAGCATTTCGACCAAGACGGCGGGATAGGCATCCCGCCCTACAACTAATTGTAGGAGCGGTCGTCCCGGCCGCGATGCCTTTCGCGGCGGAGACCGCCGCTCCTACATCATTGATTTTGTTCCTGCACGGCCTCACCGCGTGCAATGGCGCTGCCGCCGCTGCATGGATTGTAGGAGCGACGGTCCCCGTCGCGAAAAAATTTGAATCGCGGCCCGGAGGGCCGCTCCTACTGGCATTGATCCCATTCATGGCTTTTGCTCCTGCACGGCTTCGCCATCATGCAATGGCGTTTTTGACGAAACCACCAATTGTTCCCCGCCACGGAGGCCCGAGAGCACTGTCACCTGATTACCGGGTGCCGGTAGGGTTTTGACGCTCTGCTGTTTCACATGCCCCTGCTCCACCAGATAGACGAACTGCGTGGCGTCGCTGCCATGCACGGCCTTCTGCGGAATGGCAATGGTCGCGACCGATGCGTGCGGGTGTGTGTTGGCTTGCGCGTAAAACCAAACCTGCACACCCATCTGTGGGAGTATGCGCGCATCGAGTTTGTCGAAAGCGATGCGTACCTTGACGGTGGCTTTTTCTTTGTTGGCCGTGGGCACCACGCTGATCACGTGGGCCGGAATATGCCAGCTGGGATAAGCGTCCAGCACCGCATCCACCGGCATGCCGTCATGCACCCGCTGGATATAGGCCTCGTTCACGTCCACGTCAATTTCCAGGGAACGCATATCCACCAGCATGCAGATGCCGGTCTTGGTGAAACCGCCGACGGCGGCCGGCGAGATCATCTCGCCCGGATGGGCATACTTTTCCGTGACCACGCCGGAGAACGGCGCCCGGATCACGGTGTAATCAAGATAGATATTGCTGCTGCGCAAATTGTCCCGGTCCACCTTGACCTGGCCCTGGGCATGATCCAGGTTGGCTTCGTCAATGCTGACGGCAGCCTGGGCACCATCCAGATCCGATTGGCTCAACAATCCCTGTTTTGCCAGCGTCAGCGTGCGCGTCAAATTCTGCTGATCCTTGCGCAGTTGCGCCTGATTCTGGGCCACCAGGGCTTGGTCCGCCTGCAACTGGCTGGCGGCGGTGGCGACGGTGGCATGCGCGGCGCTGTCATCCAGACGCGCCAGCACCTGACCCTTTTTCACGTGCACGCCCTCTTCAACATACACAGCGTTGATCATGCCGGTGACCTGGGACGACACCGTGGCCTGCTGCTGCGCCACCACATAGCCGGAGGCATTGAGGATGCTGCCGCCGGAAGAATCGCCGCCCTGCACCGCTACGCTCATGGTCCGCACCGTCACCGCCCGCGGATGGAACCACCACCAGCCTGCTGCAACCAGCATGACCGCCACCGCCAGAAGTGCGCCGCCGATCCACCCGTGGCGACGGGTCGCTGGACTGGCCGGTGCGTCCCGGTCAATTTTCAGGGCGTTGAGCGCGTCTTTCTTATCCAACGGATGGGTCCCCGGTTTGTTGTAGTTTTAAATTTAGGCGAGCGCGATCCAACTCACAATGGTTGTGTGACGAACCGTGGCGGGGATGGGACGGAATGCAGGTTCGAGGAGCGGGTTCCGGTGGATCGGGAACCAGTCACGCGGCAACTAGACGGCACCGAGGGCGGCTTTGGCCTTGTCCCGATAGGAACGGCTCATGGTCAGCTTGGTGCCGTCGCGCAGAATCACCGCCCGGTCACCGTTGAACAACGGCTGGATTTCCCGGATGGCCTCGATGCGCACCAGGGTGGAACGATGGATGCGCACGAATTGTCCGGGATCCAGCTGGAATTCGAGCTGGTTCATGGTCTCACGCACCACATGGGTGTCCTTGCCCGCATGCAGGCATACGTAATTGCCGGCGGTCTCGAGCCAGTCCACTGCCTCGGTGGCCACGAATACGGTGCGGCCCACGGATTTGACGGCGATACGATTGAGGTAAGGGCCTGGGTGTTCCGATAACGCTGCTGATGCGTGCGCGGTTGGAGTGGCGGCGGCCTTGGCACTGAGGTGCGCCCGCACCCGGTCCAGGACTTTTGCCACCCGCTCACGGTCGAAAGGCTTGAGCAGGAAGTCCACCGCATGCGCGGCGAACGCAGGCACCGCAAATTCATCGAAGGCGGTGATGAACACCACCGCCGGGCGCCGTTCCGCCGGTATTTTTTCCAGCAGCTGCAAGCCGTTCATGCCGGGCATTTGCACGTCCAGCAGCACCAGGTCCGGAGTCAGCGCTTGGATGGCTTTCAGCGCCGCTTCACCCTCGCCGCATTCGCCCACGATCTCCACGTCCGGCTCGCCCGCCAGGTAACGGCGGGTGCGCTGCCGGGACAGCGGCATGTCGTCAACGATCAGGGTGCGGATTTTCATCGTAGGCAAAGGCCTCGTGGAACGGAATATGCAGGCAGGCGATCAAGCCCTCGCCGGGGCGGCTGTGCAATTCGAGACCGGCGAGTTCGCCATATAGATAGTGTAAGCGGGCGCGGGTGTTGTTGATCCCGATACCTTCCCCGTTCCTGCGGGGGTCCGCGATCACC
>DAHVFI010000103.1 GCA_027317045.1 Gammaproteobacteria bacterium | reverse complement strand
CCTTTGTCACTTATCGTGTCCGCCTTCGCGCCGGTAGAGGATGTGCGTCGCACGCTTACGCCGCAATTGCGCCTGGATAAGGGCAATACCGCGCTGCTATTGGTTGATTTGGGCGGCGGCCGTAACCGCTTAGGCGGATCCTGTCTGGCGCAGGTGTTTGGCGGGGTCGGCGAAATCACCCCGGATATAGACAGCGCGGCGGAACTGGGTGGCTTTTTCGCGGCAATCCAGGAATTGAACGCCGCCGAAAGGCTGCTCGCCTATCATGACCGCTCTGATGGCGGCCTGTTCGTGAGTCTGTGCGAAATGGCGTTTGCATCCCATTGCGGCATTGCAGCGCAGCTGGATGAGATTGGAGACGATGCATTTACGGCGCTGTTTGCCGAGGAGGCCGGTGCAGTCATCCAGGTACGCGAAGAAGATGTGCCTTTGGTGCAGCGGATATTCGCAAGCCATGGATTGTTGAATGTACATTTTCTGGGTATACCACGCGATGATGACCGTATCGCGTTTAGTAGCGGCGGCCAGCCAGTGCTCGATGGCAGGCGCGCTGAATTTCAAAGCGCCTGGAGCGAAACCAGCCTGCATATGCAACGCTTACGGGATAATCCCGAAAGTGCACAGCAGGAATTCGAATCTAAATTGGATGCAGGAGATCCCGGCCTGCACGTGAAATTGAACTTCGATGTCAGCGAAAATGTGGCTGCGCCTTTTATCGCCACAGGATTGCGGCCGCGTGTTGCAGTATTGCGGGAGCAAGGCGTCAATGGTCAGGCCGAGATGGCAGCCGCCTTTGACCGTGCCGGCTTTGCCGCCGTGGACGTACATATGACTGATATCACGGAAGGGCGCGTGAGTCTGGCTGATTACGCCGGCATCGTCGCTTGCGGCGGATTCTCCTACGGTGATGTGCTGGGCGCCGGCCAGGGCTGGGCCAAGTCGATTCTCTTCAATCCGCGTGCACGCGATGAGTTCGGGTTGTTTTTCGATCGCAGCGACAGCTTCGGCCTGGGTGTTTGCAACGGTTGCCAGATGATGGCGGCGTTGGGTGACTTGATTCCCGGCACCGTGGGTTGGCCGCGTTTCGTGCGTAATGCGTCGGAACAGTTCGAAGGCCGACTGAGTTTGGTGGAAATTCAGCCGTCCACCTCGGTGTTTTTTACCGGTATGGAGGGCGCGGTATTGCCCATCGTGGTGGCGCACGGGGAAGGTCGGGCGAAATTCGCCCGCACCGATGGCGCCGAACAATTATTGGCAAGCGGCCGTGTACCGCTGCGTTTCGTGGATACCCATGAACGCGCCACGGATCGCTATCCTGCTAATCCGAACGGTTCACCCCTCGGCATTGCCGGCATCAGTAATACGGATGGCCGTTATACCCTGCTCATGCCTCACCCCGAGCGGGTGTTCCGTACGCTGCAAATGTCCTGGCACCCATGGGACTGGGATGGGGATTCACCCTGGCTGCGCTTGTTCCAAAACGTGCGGGCGTGGGTGGGGTAGCTGTATAGCTATCGCTCAATAATCGCATAATCCCATTTCTTGGGAATCAATACTGGGGTAGTAGTCCGGCAGCGCCCAGCTGATCAAACTCGTCTTCTATCCGTTGTCGGTGTTCTTCCGAGTATGCCACGGGACACCCATTCGAGCCAGGTTGGCAGAAGACTGATCTTTGCTCCGCCGTATTTGCCAATCGCAATGCCACACTCCCATCCGAATGATATCCACTACCGGATAGTGTGGTTGCATCGACGACAGCGGGGCTTGTATCCGGGGTAAGGAAGCTTTGGATTGATACCTGATACCAATGGCAAACGTGGCTACCGGTAAGCTCTATGCAACGTCCGTCAGGTTTGTGACCGGAGTCCGGTATAAAGGTGAAACGCACGTTAAGCTGGGGCGATATAATTTTCTTTTTGAATTGTACCGGCTCAAATTTCCAGGCGGAGATGGCGGCACGTACCGCGCCAGCCAAAGCCATCGGTCCATTGACTATTTCGGTATTGATGTTCTCAACCTGCCCGGTTTCACTGATGCGGAATGAAGCCTGTACCGTGCCGCCCAAGCCATAGCGCCAAACCTGGTAGGGATAGGCAGGTTGCGGCAGCGGCTGCGCAGCGATAATTTCCAGCTTGGAAGCGGGTGGATTTCCTGACGCATATTGAGTGACCGGACTCAAGAGCGGCGTCGGTGCCGGCGGAATGGGCGACAGGATCACAGCAACGGCTCGCGGGGATTTAAACCGGCGCCGCGCCATGGCCGGTGTTCGTGCAAAATGCGTGGCAGCAAGTTTTATCCGTAGGCCTAAAGCAGGGCGTTCCGCAAGCGGCCGTAGTTTACCTGTCTCTGGAGACTGGGTCTGGATTGGAGTCATTACCACTGCATGTGCAGATTGAAAGGAATGGCCGGTTGCGTGGCTATGCATCAGTCCAGCGACAACGATTGACGCTGATAATCCGAGCAGCATCAGAGCCCATCCTGACAAACGCTGCCTGGGCTCGGAATGATGAGCGAGGCGGTAAGCACGTTGCAGCAGTGAACCGCCGTTTGAGGCCAGGTTGAAGGCTGTTTGCAGGCGGCTATCCGCAAGTTCCGCCAGGGCCTTCAGATAACCGACGCGATCGCCGCAGGTTTCCATGACTGCATCATCACAGCAGAATTCGCGCTGGCGGCGTGCGTCCCGTGATATCCAGTGTATGACCGGGTGATAGAACAGCAGTGTTTCCACCACCAGCTGTAAGAGGTTGAAGAGGTAATCATGACGACGGATATGTGCGAGCTCATGGGCAAGAATCATCTCCGCTTGCCGCCAGCTGAGTCCGCACACGGCGCTGGGTGGTATCAGGATCACAGGTTTGAGCCAACCCACGACCATGGGTGCATGTGCGCGTGCCGAGGCAATCAGATGCACCGTGGCTTTAACCCGCATTTTCACAGCCAGCGCATCCAGCAGAGGTTGCCAGGGGTGGGCAGACGGGAACAACAAGGGGCGTCGCAGGCTAGCGGCCAGGCGCCAGCCCCAGAGTGCGCGCCCCCCCATCAGTACTACCCCGCCGAGCCAGATAATCACAACCCAGGGGGTGAAGGGGGTGAGCCTGTCGGTCAGCGTCTGAGAAAGGGCGGCATGCAGCGTGCTGCCTGTGGCGGCCATAAATTCGATTCGCACCGACGGCGGCAACTGCAGAGATTCGGTATTCCGGCGGGCCAAATAAAAGAAGGTGATCAAGGGCAGCAGCATGAGCGTGAAGAGCGCCGCCAATGCCAGACTGTAACGCGTTTGCGGAGCGGCATGGCGCAACATTCGGCTCAAGCAGAGGTAGAGCATGCCCACGAGTGTGCCCTGCCACAGGAAATGAATCAGCGTCCAGCCCAGATGCACTATCAAGGTGATTTGAGCGAGATCGTTCATTGCGGTTCCTGCTCCAGCTCATTGATGAGTTCGCGGATGCGCGCCAGTTCAACAGGGCTTGCCGGTCGGCCGGCACCCAGCGCTTGCAGCACCAGCTCCACAACGGAGCCTTCGAAAGCGCGTTGCATTAATTTGCCTAACAATTGCTGTTGTGTATCCGTGCGGCTGATGGCCGCGTTGTAGATGTGGGCGCGTGCCGAATCATCCCGCTCCACCAGACCCTTGGCGTGCATGATTTGCAGCAGTTTGAGTACGGTGGTGTAGCCCACCGGGTTATGTTGTTTCACCACCTCGTGGACCGTATGCACGGTACTCGGTCCCTGCTTCCAGAGCACATTGAGGATTTCCAGCTCGGCATCCGTGGGGTGGGTGGACCGAGCTCGGCGTGGCGACATGGCGTTCTCCGGACCAAGATTTCAGAACCGCGGGCTAAGGCCGATAGCCGATAGGTTGCCTAAGTATAGACAAAAATGCGAGATATTTCGTATGTGGTGGATTCAGGCCGAGATGGCGGGTGCTAGTCGCGAGGGTACTTTTTTGGCTTTATAGTTCACCGTGCGTCCCGCCACCTTCACCATCAGGTTAACGTGCGCGGCTAAAATTCAAGCATTAGGGCAACATGCATGTTCAAATATCTGGTTCTCGTGGCTGCCGGCTTAGGGGTTATGGCTATGCATAAGCCGCTGGACACGCGTGTCCTATCCCATGAAGGGTGTTCGCAGGTTGCCCAATGCGCACTGGCCAATCTGCCGGCACAATGGCAACTGATCCAGAGCGACAGAGGTTACGAGATTTCTGACGCGACGCAGAAGTTATTGGTGCGGGTGGATGCGCAACAGACCGTGATCGTAGCGGGCGAAGCCGCCGGGATAATGAAGTTGGTTGATTATAGCTCAGGTCAGCAGATCACACCGACGATCGCTGAAAAGCTCGCCCGACAGAACGGCCAGCTCCGCGTAATCTACGGGCGCGGCTTGACGGCGTGGTATCGGGAAACCCAGCGCGGAATCGAACAAGGGTTCACCCTCAGCAAGGAGCTTAACCGTAATTCGAACCAAGTTAAGCTGGTCTTCGATATCCGAGGCCATCTGCAGGTCCATTTGCGGACACCGCGGGAGCTGGATTTTAACGATGCTGGCGGGCGGACCCGTCTGCGCTATGCGGGAGTTTTTGCTTATGACGGGCAGCATCGGCCTCTGCGCGCATGGATGGCGCTTGTGGGCCATGCACTGACACTTAGCATCGCCACCCGTGGCGCCCGTTATCCTATTACCGTGGATCCACTGATCACGACGGTGACGCAATTCAAGGATCCAGACCAGGTGCGGGGAGACAATTTTGGGTATAGCCTAGCACTATCCGGCGATGGCTCCGTTGCATTGATCGGAGCGTTCAGCGCCGGTGCCAATGGCAGCGCTACCGGTAAAGCTTACATTTATTCCCAAACCAACGGCACCTGGAATACCCAGCCGACGGTGACCTGGCTTGATCCTCAAGGCATAACCCTGGATAAGTTCGGATCTGAAGTGGCGCTCTCGGCGAACGGGGCCACGGCGGTTATTTCGGCTCCGGGCAGTTCACGGGTCTATGTTTATACAGTATCCGGCGGTACGTGGTCGGCAACCCCGGTGGCTGTGCTTCCTGACCCGGCGGGGGCCACACAGGATTGCTTCTGCAGTGTTGCTGTGTCTGCGAACGGGACCGTGGTCCTCGTCGGAGCCTTCGGCACGACCGTGAATGGCACCTCTGATGTCGGTCGGGTCTATGTATTTGCCCAAAGTAACGGGATCTGGTCCACGTCCCCAGTGGCGGAGCTTAATGATCCCAGTGCTGTTTTTGGAGAGGATTTTGGGTATGCCCTTGCCCTGTCCGCCGATGGCACGGCGGCATTGATAGGCGCTCCCCACCCGAGCGGAGTGGGCAGGGTGTTCCTTTTTGTTGCACAGAGCGGCGCATGGGGTTTATCACCGATCGCCACCCTGTCAGACCCCATGTCCAACGTACAAGATAATTTTGGGTCGAGCTTGGCACTGTCCTCCAACGGCACCGTGGCTCTTGTGGGTGCGTACGGTTCAGATAAAGGTTCTGGAACAGCCTACCTGTACCGCTCGACGGGCGGCGTGTGGTCAGCCACACCAGAGGCGTCGTTTAGCGACCCGGATGCCGCCGCCGGCGATTTTTTCGGTTACAGTGTGGCGTTGTCGGGTGATGCCACCACTGCCCTGATTGGGGCACCCGGCGACCAGGGAAGCGGCGCCTACGGCGGCTTTGAAGGCAAGGCCTATGTATTCAAGGAAATGAATGGCCAATGGGCGACGACGCCGACAGGCACAGCAAGCTTGGTGGATCCGTATCCGATTGCCTTAGACGGGTTTGGCACGAGCGTGGCGTTGACCTCGACCGGTACGATCGCGTTGGTCGGTGCCCCTCAAACACCTGGAATCCTGCCCGTGGGTAGTCCCAATAATACTGGGGGTCCGGGTCAGGCGTACGCCTTTGAAAATTCAAACGACTGGGGCTATGGAACGACAACATCATCTGGCGGTGGAGGTGCCTTTGACTGGCTATGTTCCACGGGGCTCTTGATATTGTCATGGACTGGCCGCCGCCGGCTCAGGCGGTAATCAGAGGCCCGGATCCAAGTTCTGATGGGGGGCCGATTCAAACCAGGTCGCTGCATAAACGGCTGCCGCGCATGCTCCGCAAGCGCTTGGTATCAAGATTTGGTATTCAGTTGGCGGAACACACGTGGTAGCCCATGGGGATTTTGCATGCTCTACTGTTCGCAGCGGGGGCGTGCAGCCGAAAGACGAATTCCTCGAGCATGCGCTGTGCCACCGGTACGCCGCCCAGCGTCGCGGGTTTTATTTTCCATTGACGCAGCGCATCCATCGCCGCCTGTCCGAACAGGCGTGAACCGGTTACGCGGATTACGTGCATAGCAGTGATGCCGCCCTCCGGTGTCAGGGTAAATTCCACCGTTGCGGAGCCTTCGACACCGCGCTCCAAAGCGATGGATGGATAGACGGGCGAATGCTGCGCAATGACGGTGCCACCCGCATGGCTGGGCGCAGAAAGGCTCTGCACGACCGGTGCCGCTGTGTCCACGGCCATTACAGCGGGATGAACAGGTGCCGCTAACCCAGGTATGGCATTGAATACAATTCTCGGGGGCTTATTATGAATACGGGCTGGTTTGAGAGCTGCGGGGTGCGTCACCGGTGCGTTTATTCCGGTTGGAGATAGTCTGGCTGCGGAAGTTTTCTTGGCTGCAGGCGTATGCGATGCTAGGTTGCCCAGCAGGGTGTATTTGGCAGTCAAGATCGCTTGTTGGAATGCGGGTTTTTGGTGGATGAATTGCATGCTGCTGGCCGTGAATAATAATCCCGCGGTCAGCAGCAGCGGTACCCATGAAGCGGCTGTGTTGGAAGCCGGTATTCCCAATAGGCGGTGAATCCGGTCCAGCACCGCGCCGCCGTTGGCACCCATCACTAATGCGGAACGCGGCTGGCGCAGGCTTTCAAGTTCTGTCAGCGCGCGTGCGTACTCCACGGCATTGCCATGCAAATCCACCACCATGTCATCGCAGCATTGCTCGCGTTCAAGGCGCGCTTGGTGAGATACCCAGCGTACCACTGGGTGATAGAACAATAGGGTTTCCACGGCTATCTGTAGCAAATTCCATAAGTAATCTTGGCGGCGGATGTGAGCCAGCTCATGGGCCAATATCAGCTCCATCTGCAGGGGAGTCAGACCTGCTATGACGCTGGGTGGGATCAGGATGATGGGTTTGAGCCAGCCTATAACGGAGGGCACGGCGACGCCGGTGGAGACGGCCAAACGCACCAGTTTTTTTATACCCAGCAGTGTGCGTACGGATTCGACCAGCGCTTGCCACTCCGGTAGGGACATGAACGCGGCGGTCTCCCGCAATTGATACGCGTGGCGCCAGCCGCGCCAGCCACGCACCGTCATGGCGAGTACACCCAGCAGCCACAGAGGCACTGCCCAGGGAATCAGTGGTTGCAGCCAGAGTCTTATATGGTCGAGTACGGAAAATGCCGTGGCAGCACTCTGGTTTAGACTGATCGTGGATACGTTGGCGAGGGTTTCCAACGGCGCAGGCGTGGAAATAGCCATCGTCGCGTGCGCCAGATGAACAAACGTGATGATGGGCAGTACGGCCATGACGGCCAGGGCGCCCATGGCCAAATGATAACGGGCGGCTGGTGATTGCCCTTGCAGCAGTCGTCGCATTCCGACATAGATTGCGCCGATTGCGAGGCCTTGCCAGAGAAAATGCACCAAAGTCCAACCCAGGCAATGGATCAGCGACGAATGGAAGAGTGTCTCAATGGCGTTCATTGATCATGGGCCTCTAGTTCGTCGAGACGGGCGCGGATTTTACTGATTTCCTCCGCGCTGGCGGGTTTGGCAGAACCCAGGGCCTGCATGACGAGTTCCGTGGCGGAGCCCTCGAATACCCGATGCAGCAATTTACCCAGGATTTGGCGCTGAGTTTGATGCTTGCTCAGGGCCGGTTTGTACACGTGGGCACGTTCCGAGTCATCGCGGCTGACCAGGCCTTTCTGATACATGATCTGCAGCATGCTAAGCACCGTGGTGTACGCGAGGCCGTGGCGTTCCAGGGTCTCATGCACGTGGCGTACGGTGCAGGGGCCCAACTGCCAAAGGACGCTCAGAATTTCCAACTCCGTTTCGGTGGGTTCTGGCAGGCTGGAGGCGGGAGATGCTTTTCTGATGGTCATCGCTGGTTGATATCCAGGTACGTGCTGGTCAAGCCACATTACTATGCAGTATAGTACAGTCTACTAGGGATCTAGTATAATATTCTTTAG
>DAHVFI010000094.1 GCA_027317045.1 Gammaproteobacteria bacterium | reverse complement strand
GGCATAGGCTATTCTTTAATGAATGAATAATGAATAGATTATAGTCGCCACACCCGGGATGTGCCATCGGGAGTCAAATACAAATCCCGATAAAAGCAACGGCTTGATTATTCCAATCCCAGTTTCTTGATGCGATAGCGTAATTGCCCGCTTAGCGTGCGAACAGTTTTTGAAGGACAACCACTACTTGGTCCGCGATTGACTGATCGAGCTTGCCGAGACGTTTAACCAAGCGTGTCTTGTCAACGGTACGGACTTGATCCAGCACGATTTGACCACGCTTGCGCTGGAAAGTGATGGCCACACGGGTAGGGTAACCCCGGCCGTGGGTGGTCATGGGCGCCACGATGACGGTGCCGATATGGCGGTTCATCTCATCCGGGGAAATCACCACGCAGGGTCGGGTTTTCTGAATCTCATGTCCCTGGGTGGGGTCCAGATTGACCAGAAAAATATCAAAACGCCCGATTGCCAGCGCCACTCAGTACTGTCCCAGGCCGTTTCGCCGAGTGCGGCAGCGTCCAACAGAGTGTCATCATCCGCTTTGCGCATGGCTGCAAAAGAGGTTTCCCAACCGGCACGGGGTTGATGCACGCTGCGGATGATTACTTCACCATTGCGCACATCCAGCTCCGCCTCGTCGTCCAAGGCACACTGCTCCAGTACCGTCTTGGGTAGACGGATGCCTTTCGAGTTGCCGATACGTACGATGGCGATTTTCATGCTGCATACCTGCGCAGGGTGGGACCACATTGTAATTACACACACTGGTGGCGTCAAATGTTGCCAATGACCGTTGCCGCACGCAGTCCGACAACACTAAATTCCGAACAGGTTATTCCAATCCCAGTTTCTTGATGCGATAGCGTAATTGCCGGAAGCTCATGCCCAGCAATTTGGCGGCGGCTCCCACGAGAACGGCCGCTGGATTGGTATCCGGAAAATTCGGTTTATTTTCATCAATGTCGGGAATCCGACGAAGATCGAGTTGCCTGAGGAACGGCGTGATCAGGGCCCGTGGATACGTTAGCACGGCCCGTCACTCCTCGAAGAGGTCGGTATGGTTGCCGGTGCGAGCCAACTGCAGCTCATTGCCGCGCACGCGATAAATCAACAGCCAATCCGACTCGATGTGGGCATCGCGGAAACCCGTCCAATCACCTTTCAACGGGTGATCTTTGTAGCGAGGTGGTAGGGGCATTTCCGCGATTAGCAGTTCCAGCAGCGTGCGCAACTTGATGAGGTCCTTGCCGCGTTTCTCAGCCAGTCTCACATCGCGCTTGAACTGCCCGCTGCGGACCGGGATCCGCACGTCTAAAGACTCAGGTCCTTGAACAAGGCTTTAGCCGTTTTAAAACGCTTGCCCTTGCCTTGTTCAATCTCGGCCATGGCCTTGCGGGTCGTCACATTCGGTACCTGCAGGTCAAACGGGAAACGTTGTTCCTCGGCGATGCGCACCATGAGCAGGCGGATTGCGTCGGAAATGGAAAGTCCCATCGCATCCAAGGCGGTGGCGGCGCGCTCTTTGGTAGTGGCGGAGATGCGTGCCCTTACGACAGTATCCGTGGCGGCGGTCATGATAGTCTTCCTTTGTACAATGTAGCATCATTGTAGCTACATGCAAGATTACTGTCAACGCAGCTTGTGGGCTTGCGCGCAGTAATCAACGGGATTTTCCGGTCCCCAATTATTCGAGACCCAGTTTCTTGATGCGATAGCGCAATTGCCGGAAGCTCATGCCCAGCAATTTGGCGGCGGCGGTTTTGTTGTAGCGGGTTTGTTCCAGGGCCTTGCGGACGGCCTCTTTTTCGAGGTTCCCCAGGTAACTTCCCAAGGGCATGGTGCGGTCGTCCATATCCATATCGGGTTCCGGTGCGGCGGCCGCGTGCAGGGTGGCAGGTTCCACCGTTTTGCGTAGGTGGATGTTGGGGGCGCGGATCAGGTTGTCCTCGGCCAGGGTCAAGGCCCGTTCCAGGATGTTTTCCAGTTCCCGCACATTCCCCGGGAAGGCATAGCTTTGCAGGAACGCCAGTGCGTTCGGCGCCACCTGCGGTGCCGGTGGGCTCAGCTTGCAAACATATACCAATAGTAGTATATATTTCTCCGCATGGTGCTCAAACCCCTGTACTGGATCGGTTCGGCAAAGCGCGACCTCCTGGCGATGCTGAAACTGGTGCGTGAAGTGGTTGGGTTTGCCCTGTACCTGGCTCAGGCGGGCGACAGACACCCGGATGCCAAACCTCTCAAGGGTTTTAGCTCAGCCGGGGTGGTAGAGGTTGTTGTGGACCAACGCGGTAACGCCTACCGCGCGGTCTACACGGTCCGAATCCACGCTCGAGTCTACGTCCTGCACTGTTTCCAGAAGAAGTCCCATCACGGCATTGAAACGCCGAAACACGACGTGGACCTGATACGGGAACGGTTACGTGCCGCCGAAGTCCATGCGCGGGAGAAACATCATGACTGAAATCAAACGCGGAACACGCAATGTGTATGCCGATCTCGAGTTGTCCGCGGCAGACGAACTCCTGGTAAAAGCACGTCTCGCGCACAAGATCGGCGAGAGTGTGCGACGCCGGGGATGGACGCAGGCACAGGCCGCGAAAGCGCTTGGACTGACACAGCCGAAACTTTCCAACCTGCTGCGTGGGAATTTTCGCGGCTTCAGCCAAGCCAAGCTGATGACCTGTCTTGCTCGACTCGGGTACCACGTGGATATTGTGGTGAAGGAGCCAGGGCGGTCAGCCAAACCCGGGTACGTTGCTGTCGTGCTGTAGACAAGGCTCGGGATTTGATTGGTAGGCGCGGCGACATTCGCCGCGACTGAAACTGGGTCGCGGTGTGTGACAGCGCTCCTACCAAAGAAGACCTGCTAATTCATTGTGGGAGCGGCGACATTCGCCGCGACGTGAAACCAGGCAAACCTTCCCGAAACCTGGTCGCGGTGTATGACACCGCTCCTACCGGGAATGGATTTTGATGGTGAGCGCAATTTGGTTTGTAGGAGCGGCGACATTTGTAGGAGCGATGACATTCACCGCGATGGTTTTTAAAGAGTCGCGGCCGGGTCGCCCACAACGAGGACGCCACGTCCGCACCGAAACAGCAGCTTGATTATTCCAACCCCAGTTTCTTGATGCGATAGCGTAATTGCCGGAAGCTCATGCCCAGCAATTTGGCGGCGGCGGTTTTGTTGTAGCGGGTTTGTTCCAGGGCCTTGCGGATGGCCTCTTTTTCCAGGTCCCCCAGGTAACTTCCCAAGGGCATGGTGCGGTCGTCCATATCCATATCGGGTTCCGGTGCGACAATCCTGGGAGCCGCGGGTACTTCCGCCGGTTTGCGCAGGTGGATGTCGGGGGCGCGGATCAGATTGCCCTCGGCCAGAGTCAAGGCCCGTTCCAGGATGTTTTCCAGTTCCCGCACATTCCCCGGGAAGGCATAGCTTTGCAGGAAGCTGAGCGCGTCGGGCGCCAGTTGCAGCGGCGGCCGGCCGTGGGCGCGGGCCAGTCGTTCCAGGATGTGCTCCGCCAGCAGGCCAATGTCGTCCTTACGTTCCCGCAGGGCCGGCACGTGCAATTCGATGACGTTGATGCGGTAGTACAGATCCTCGCGGAATTTACCCGTGTGTACCAGTTCCACCAGCGAGCGGTGGGTGGCGGACAGGATGCGTACGTCCACCGACACTTCCTTGGGGGCGCCCACCGGACGCACGGCCTTTTCCTGGATGACGCGCAGCAGCTTCACTTGCATGTGCAACGGCAAGTCCGCCACCTCATCCAGGAATAGCGTGCCGCCCTGGGCCGCCTGGAACAAGCCTTCCTTATCCGCTACCGCGCCGGTGAAGCTGCCTTTTTTATGGCCGAAGAATTCGCTTTCCATGAGTTCCGTGGGGATCGCTCCGCAATTCACCGCCACGAAGGCGTGGTCTGAGCGCGGACCGTTCTCATGAATGAGGCGCGCCACCAGTTCCTTGCCGGTGCCGGATTCGCCGCTGATGTGCACCGGCGCCTGGCTGCGAGCCAGCTTGGCGGTCATGCCGCGCACCTGCTCGATGGCCTGGGAGCGGCCAAACAACCGCGTCATGCTGCGGGCGGCGCCCGGTTCGCGATGCTCGCGCAACTTGAGGGCAGTGTTCACCAGCTTACGCAGATCGGCGATGTCCAGCGGTTTGGAGACAAAATCAAATGCCCCGCGCTTGAGGGCTTCCACCGCGGTTTCCACGTTGCCATGGGCGGTGATCACCGCCACCGGCACTTGCGCCATGTGCTGCTGGATATAGGTCACCAGTTCCAGGCCGCTGCCGTCCGGTAATTTCATATCGGTAAGACAC
>DAHVFI010000083.1 GCA_027317045.1 Gammaproteobacteria bacterium | reverse complement strand
TTTCCGCACGCAAGTGGATCAAACGGTATTCGGCGCGCTGACCGCGCCTTGCAAAAAGATCAATCCCAATTTTGATTACACGGTGCTTACCCAGCGGGAAGGACCATTGTGGGCCATGGTTACGCGGCAGCCGTCCAATCTGCTCAATCCGAAATACAAAAACTGGGACGCTCTGCTGCTGGCAGCGGTGGATCAAGTCAACCGGTCGTTATGGCTGCCGGATACCGGGCTCGCGACCCGCACCTGGGGGCAGCGCAACACGGTGCGTATTCGCCAACCGTTGAGCCGCGCGCTGCCTGCCTTGTCCCGCTGGCTGGATATGACGACGGTGGAATTACCCGGCGACAGCAACATGCCGCGGGTACAGGGTGTGGACTTCGGTGCCTCGGAACGCCTGGATGTTGAGCCGGGCCATGAGCAAAACGGGGTATTCGAAATGCCCACCGGCCAGAGCGGTTACCCGTTTTCGCCGTTCTATCGCAACAGCGAGCCGGCTTGGGGGCAGGGGAAAGCTGCGCCGTTTTTACCGGGTGCGATACGCGACACGCTGGTATTTCAGCCGCCTGGCTGATCCCGTACCGGTGCGTTTCCCTTATCAAGCGCATCGGCCGTGGCATCCGCCAACGGGCGTTGCTCAAGCCAATTGATAAGCGCCTCCCAGTCCTGTACATCCGTCCGGGTCTTGCGCGCGTCCAGTTCGTGAATGCTCAATCCTGCCTCGGACGCATGCACATAGTTCTGGGTATCGCGGAAACTGGCGACAAAAGGAATTCCAAGAGTCTGCAGGAAATGCCGCAGCTTTTCATAAATGAGGGTGTTCTTTTTCACGCGGTTGGCGATTACCGCCACACGTTCGGCGCGCCGTTCAATGTGGGCCACCAACAAAAGATCAGCAATGCAGCGGGACACGGCATGGATATCAATGTCCGATGGCAGTACCGGAATAAGGATGGCGTCGGCACCGCGGGTCAAATCCTGCAGGTGCATAGGATCGAGAGCCGCAGGTGTATCCACGATCAACCGCTCGGTGTCCGGTGGCACGCGCAACTGGAAACTGCGGGTAACCCGGCCGTTGCGTTCGGCACCGGCGATGCCGGTGATGGCAGCAGGTTTGTCGCCGCGATTCATGAGCCAGCGCAGGCTGGAGGCCTGTACATCTGCATCCAGGAGCGCGGTGCGGTAGCCATGGGAGGCGTAATAACCCGCCAGATTGGTGGAAAGCGTGGTTTTGCCGCAACCACCCTTGGCGTTGAGTGCCACGATGCGCATCAATGGCCGTACGGTAGCCGCTTGTTCCTGGCCCTCCGGTGGGGTTACCGGGGTGTTCGCGGGTTTGGGATGCCATAGTTTCAGGTTTAGCATGGAGCAATGATTAGGATGCTGTTGCGAAAACCGCTGGCCTGCCGACTGGCTAAATCAAGTAATTCCTTCCATACCCAAAGCTGGCATTTGAATATACATGATTTTACTATCTGAGACGCGGTCACTTGAAGGCGCTGGCCGCTTTTGCGAGTGTGGGCCATGGGCGCCGCGGCCCGGGTACTCCCTGGCCGGGAGCCGCCCGGCATTTTCAATGAGTAGGGCACCTTGGGTCTTGGAAGCTGGAGATTGACATCAAACAGTACGGCATCTGTCATAACGTTCTGAACTTCGCCGGATGTGACTGGGGGAAACAGCCGTTATCCCTGGGC
>DAHVFI010000076.1 GCA_027317045.1 Gammaproteobacteria bacterium | reverse complement strand
TGATGAAATGGTCTTAATGGATCCCGGAAAAGCAATACAAGGTAGTCACTCTTCCGCTAGACACCGGCTTCCATTTCTGCGATTCGTCCCAAGTCGATATCATATTCCTTGGAGTCCACGACACGTTTGATGGACCACTTGGGTTCACCACCCCGAGCTGATGGGGTGGCGAGATTGATCAGCGGGCGGCGGCCATACGACTTGCCCTCGGCGTCCCTAATCAGCATAACGATAGGACGCAGGCGGCTTGCCGGGTTAGCGGACATGACGATACCCAGAGCGTTACTGTTTAATTCAACGAGACTGCCGATTGGGTAAATACCAATACAACGTATGAATTCCTGCATCAGGTCCTCGCCGAAATCCCGCGGCGCCCAGTGGAACATCATGTTAAGGCAGGTGTGGGGCGGGATACCTTCGTGATACACGCGGTTGCTGGTAATATCATCGTAAACATCCGCGATGGCTACAATGCGCACGTGCACCGGGATCTCATCGTCCTTCAATCCGAAGGGATAACCCTGACCACTAATCCGCTCGTGGTGTAACTGAACTATTTCGAGGCACTTTTCGGAAACGTGCTTGTCTTTGCGCAGGATATTGAATCCATCCACCGGATGCTTCTTCATGATGTCAAATTCATCTTCTGTAAGCAGTCCCGGTTTATCGAGGATAGAGACCGGCGTGCGCATCTTGCCGACATCATGCAACAATGCGCCCAACGCCAGCTCGGCGATGGAATCATTCGACAATCCCAGATGCAGGCCGAATACGATACTCAGGATACAAACATTCAAACAATGAGAAACGGTATAATCGTGTTTAGTCTCAAGGTTGGTAAGCCAAAGGGTGGCCGCTGGATTTGTCATCGCCACATCCACCAATTCAAGCGTGAGGATTCGCGCCTCACGGGTGTCCGCGCTGCGCCCGAAACGCACGTCGCTCAACAGACGCTGCACATGCCGGTGCAATTTACCGCGGCTGGCGAGAACCTTGCGCATGTCCTGACGGAAACTCTCCCGCCCCCGCCAACCGAGGCCGGTTAGGTCAGTACGCTCCATCGTCAGGGTGGCGGGCCGGCCGGAACTCCGACTCGAGGTCTTGCTAGAGGTCTTGCGCCCGGAATCCGATGTCTTCGGGGCGGCCCCTTTTTCCTCGTCGATAAATATGTACTCGCAGGTTTTCTGCAGGGTATCCAGCTGCTCATGCGACTCGACAGGGAACCCCTGGAACGGGAAGGGGCTTTCCAGCCAAGGGCGGTCCAGCGCTGTCACATACATGCCCAGCCGGAGTTCTGATATGGAAATTTTCTTCATAATGCTCATTATGCCAGCGACAGGAGCCGCCCGTCAGGTTGATTTTGGCACTTACAGGCGGACCCGATATAAACCAGGGACCCTACGTTAGGCGCCATTACCCCCTATCCAATAGGCCCAGGGCGCGTTAGACTAGATAGCTGTCGGCAAGTCTGCCGGGGGGGCGGGTCCAAGCCCCCTCCAAGGGATCACATAAAATTTCAAGGGATTTTTTAAGACCAGAAACCTGGTTGATTGAAAGACGCATAGGCTGTCTTTTGGGTCCGGGGTGGGGTGGGTTCACCTCAGTTTTACCTACGTCCGAAAACAACAGCAATTTTACAAAACCTAAACCTGTTACGGAGTACTTCAGATGAAACGTCAGATGTTGGTTGGTCTTGTTGCTGGCTCGCTGTTTGCGTTTGCCGGCATGGCACTTGCCCAAGGCACCCCGGCTCAAGCCGGTGCCCAGGCTCCTGCCACTAAGGCAGTTGCTTCCGCGAAAAAGAAGGCAGCTGCCAAACGCGAAGAAAAGCATGAAATGATGATGCGCCATGAGAAAATGGAGCATAAGAAGATGATGGAACATAAAAAGATGATGGAGCATAAAAAGATGATGGAGCATAAAAAGACTCATCACAAAATGATGAAGAAAGAGAAGAAAGCGAAGACTGCGGCTCCCGCAGCACACACCAAATAAAAGTAAAGACGAAATCAGCAGCGGCTATAGCATTTCCGCTGTTTTTTCCCAATAAGGCGCGGAGCGATCCGCGCCTTTTCTTTGGCTAAAATCCCGTTGCCGGATCCACCCTCATGCCGAGATACCCCCTGCCGGAAACCCGTTACGAATCACCCCCACAACCACCCCTTCCAGCACCAGCGAGGCGTTGGAAGCCTCCAAAATGATGGGTTCAAAGTCGGGATTTTCGGGCATGAGCCACACTTGCGAGCCCTTGAGGCGGTAACGCTTCACCGTGACTTCGTCCCCAACGCGGGCCACCACAATCTGGCCATTATATACGTCCGGAGAACGGTGCACGGCTAACAGATCGCCGTCGAGGATGCCGGCATTGCGCATGCTCATGCCGCGCACGCGCAACAGGTAATGGGGCTTGGGATGAAACAGGCCCGGGTCGAGGCGGTAACGGCCTTCCAGATGTTCCTGAGCCAAAAGAGGACTGCCCGCCGCTACCCGGCCGACTACCGGGAGACCGGGAGGATCGGTAAGACGGATTCCCCGGGCAGCGCCGGGCAGTAGTTCAATCATACCCTTTCGAGCCAAGGCGCGCAGATGGTCTTCCGCCGCATTCGCCGACTTGAATCCCAGTTTCCGGGCGATTTCCGCGCGTGTCGGCGGCATTCCGCTAGCGTCAATAACATCTTGAACTAATTCAAGAATCTGTTGTTGCCGCTGTGTCAGGTCAGCCACAAACTTCGCCTATAGACTGTATTTAAACACAGTATAGGTACTTTTATGCCATCGTCAAGACATTTTTCCTCGCGGGTCTGGGCATGCGACGACGCCTAATTCCTGAGGTCTCACTGGGTTCGGCCACCTAACAGGGTTGAGGAACCATGGGCCAATATAGCCCTCGCGATCCCAGTATCACCTGGACACTGATGGCTTATGCAGCGCCCTAGTTGCCGATTTCACTGGTCGCAATCACATCCCTTTCCAGTCTCGCCGCCGCTATCCATTCCTGTACCGCTGTGTCTTGCTGCACCGTCCGCACATACGCCTGCGCCCCGGTATCCAGACGTGCGCCGTAGGTGACGAAACGCAGTGCCATGGGAATATACATGCAATCCGCCACTGTAAAGCGGCCGAACAGCCATGGTCCTTCCTGGCCATGACGCTCCTGACATTCGCGCCACAGACTCTGCACCCGCTGGATCTCGCTTTCCAGCTCCTGACTGCTCGCCACACGCCGTCCCGTGGCGCGGCAATTAAACGGCATAGCGGAACGGATGGCGGTGAACCCCGAGTGCATCTCGGCACTTACCGAGCGTGCCAACGCCCGGGCTGCCGTAGCTTCCGGCCAGAGCCGCGCCTTTGGAAACTGTTCGGCCAAGTACTCGCAGATCGCGAGCGAATCCCAGATGACGCGCTCGCCATGTTTCAGCACCGGCACCTTACCGGCCGGCGAATGCGCCAGCAGCATCGCCTTGTAACCCGGCACATACAATGGCACCGCGATTTCATCGAAAGCTGCATCAGTGGCACGCAGCGCCAGCCACGGCCGCAGTGACCAGGAAGAATAGGACTTGTTGCCCGTTATAAATGTCAGCTTATCCATATTGATTAGTCTTAAGGTTTAGTGGTTGACGGTACTCATATCGGCATAACGATCCCCGGCAGCAAGACCACGGGGGAATGTCGCGTCAATTCGCCGCAAATCTCCAGCACTCAAGTTAACTTCAATTGCGTTGGCATTTTCTTCCAGGTACTTGCGTTGTTTGGTACCTGGTATCGGTACGATGTCTTTACCCTGATGCAATAACCAAGCAAGCGCCACCTGAGAGGGGCTCACATTTTTTTCCCGCGCGATTAACTGTACATGGCGTGCCAATTCAAGATTCTTCTGGAAATTCGCTCCCTGGAAACGTGGATGATTGCGCCGCCAGTCACCTTCTGGTAAATCCTCCAGTCGCTGGAAGCGGCCTGTCAAAAAGCCGCGTCCCAACGGACTATAGGCTACGAAACCGATGCCGAGCTCACGTACCGTGGGCAGAATCTCAGCCTCCGGATCGCGGCTCCAGAGGGAATACTCCGTTTGCAGAGCACTGATGGGATGGATCCGGTGGGCACGTCGAATAGTGGCGGGAGCCGCTTCCGACAAACCAAGGTAACGTACCTTGCCTGCTTTTACCAGTTCCGCCATGGCACCCACGGTGTCCTCGATGGGCACTTGGGTATCCACGCGGTGTTGGTAATACAAATCGATCTGCGTTATTCCCAAGCGCTTGAGCGAAGCGTCGCAGCAGGCGCGCGCATACTCCGGCCGGCCATTGACGCCCAGGAATTTACCCTCCGGGCTGCGCTGATTGCCGAATTTGGTGGCGATGATGACACCGTCGCGCCGGCCTTTAAGAGCCTTGCCTACCAGCTGTTCGTTGGTAAACGGTCCATACATATCCGCGGTATCCAGAAAATTGATGCCCAGTTCCAGCGCCCGGTGAATGGTCGCAATGGATTCGTTTTCGCTGCCGCCTTTATAAAAATCCGACATGCCCATGCAACCCAGCCCCATTGCCGAGACCACAAGACCTTGTCGGCCAAGCCGGTGTTGCGGAATGTTTGGCATGAATAGACTCCTTCAAAAGGATTTTGGACCCGTGCACAGCGCCAGAACCCGTGGCGCCATTTATAGATCAGACCATGAGTTGCAAATTATAGTCGCTTATCCGGCAGCCACTATCACGCTTGACAGCGCAGCCGCGGTATTCTGCAAGCCTGACCGCTGCTCAACTTGCCGAAAGCAGGGATTTCGTTAACCTGCCTCAGGCTTTGCATTGCTGCCCGCTACATGGGTTATTACCGTCAGAGCCTGGCCCAGCGAAGCCGCAATGCATTCAATACGACGGACACCGAGCTGAACGACATGGCAGCCGCGGCAATCATCGGCGACAGCAGCAGGCCGAAGAACGGATACAGCACGCCAGCTGCAATCGGCACGCCCACCACGTTATAGGCGAATGCCCAGAACAGATTCTGGCGGATGTTGCGCACGGTGGCCTGGGACAGC
>DAHVFI010000029.1 GCA_027317045.1 Gammaproteobacteria bacterium | reverse complement strand
GTGCCGTCGTATTCAAGGCCCAATGCCAAGCGCGCCATCAGATCCCACCAGGGTGGGCACGGAAATGTAAAATTAAAAATACGTCTGTCTGCCTCATGGCGCGCAGCTGATGATATTCTTCAATGGAATTTTAGCTGCTGGCCAAAACAGCCCAACTTTACAACCGGCCGGGCAACTGACTCAGGCGAGATGCTGCATCAGCTTCTTGGCTTCCTGCTGCTGCTGGCTGTCACCTTCCTCCAATACTTCCTGCAGGATGTTCTTGGCGCCATCGGCATCACCCATATCAATATAGGCGCGGGCCAGGTCCAGCTTGGTGCCGATTTCATTGAGCCCGGTGGTTTCCTCGCCGGCCCCGGTGGTGATCCCGGTTTGTGCACTGGGTACTTCGGCATCCGCCGCCAGCGACATTGACTGGCCCGTTCCGGCACCGCTGCGTGTATCTTCTTCCTGCGGCGGCACATTGGTATTGACGAAGTCCGACAATTCCTTGAGGGCCTTGTCGAATTCCACCTGGGAATCGGTGCCGAAATCCGCTGTCACGGTAGATTCGCCGGTCTTGCCGGCTTTTCTACCGGAGCCTGACGCGGGCTTCATATCCAAACCGCCCGAATCGGAGACCGCGGGAGCGGTTTTCTTGCTCTTGGGTGTGGGTTCGATATCCGGCAGTGAGAAATCCAAAGCATTGTCTTCGGCGACTGCAGACGGTGCGGCGGCCGGCATGGTCACCGGGCGCATGCCCTCAAATGCTCCAGCCAGAGGATCCAGATCCGTATGCACAGCAGTACCGGTCCCACCGCTGTCCAGCGGGATATCCACGCTCGTACCAGCGGAGCTGGCCGGGGGGGCGCCAGTGCCGGAGAACAATGGCTCGTCAGCGGCCACTTGGCGGCCCATGATGGCAATGTTTTCCCAATCCTTGTCAGGCAATGCGCCCATTTCCTGGCGCAGGCTGCGGGCAGTTTCCACAAAGTTAGTCCGGTCACCGGCGGTGAAGTACACCTCCAGCAGCTTCATCTTGAGATCGCGCCGGTTCGGATCCTGACGCAACGCTTTTTTGAGAACGTCCGCTGCCTGATCGTAAAGGCCGTAGGCCATGTGGAAATCCGCTTCCGCGATGAAATCGGATTCATCCAGCTTGAGGTTAGTGGTCGTCATGTGGGGCGCAGTTGCACCCATATGAGCTTCCCTGGCAGATTTCCCCTGCGCGGTGTCGGAACCAGTGGCCGAATCGACGTTAGTGATATCTTTCAAACCGGCTTTTTCTTCCTTTTCCCAGTCAACGGCGGCCGTCGGTGCTTTCCTGATTTTGACGGGCTTACTGGCGATAGGATCCGAGGCGCGCCGCTTCTTTATAAAGATGCCGGCGATGAGCACCAAAATAATGACGATGATGGCAATAATCACGTAAGGATTGAGCAGTGAATCCAGCAAACTTCCAGACGAGGAAGTGGATGCATGCGCCGCATTTTGCGTTTTGGGCAGGGGTTTTATGACTGCCGGTTTCTCTGGAGTCAGGGGCGTGGTCTTGGTTACCGCCGTCTGCTTGTTTTCCTTGCCGGCTTGGCTTTGGACCGCAGCCAAGCTGTTGCTCGCGACCGCAATGGGCGCATTCGAGGCAGTGGATGCCGATCCGGCGCCGGTTGAGTGAGTCTCGGCTGTGGTAGCGGCTGCATTAGCCTCGGTGGCCTCGCCGGTATTACCTTTGCCCGCACCCGGTACCTGGTTCTCGGCGGTCCGTGATGCCGATGAAGGCGCCACCAACTGCAAAGAGGGTTGTTGTGTCTCGCTGATCGGCTTATGCGTAGCGGCAAGTCCACGGCTGGCGCGCCAAGAAGCAATCTGGGTGCGTACTTCAGAATTGGCTTCCGCCACCCTTACGTCCTGAATATCAGACAGGCTGGGAATCCGCAACACATAACCCGCCTTCATCAGGTCAATGTTGCGCATGAAGACTTCAGGGTTGGCGCGGTAAATGGCAATCATCATC
>DAHVFI010000025.1 GCA_027317045.1 Gammaproteobacteria bacterium | reverse complement strand
CTCTTCAACGGCATCGGCAGCTACAACCTGACCGTCTACAACTGGGCCGTGGTCGGCAACCTGCAATTCCAGATGGGATTCCTGGTGGACCGCCTCACGGCCCTGATGATCACCGTGGTGAGCTTCGTATCCCTGATGGTGCACATCTATACCATCGGCTATATGGCGGATGATCCCGGTTACAAACGTTTCTTCAGTTACATCTCGCTGTTCACGTTTTCCATGCTGATGCTGGTGATGGCCAATAACTTCCTGCAGTTGTTCTTCGGCTGGGAAGCGGTGGGGCTCGTGTCCTACCTGCTGATCGGTTTCTGGTACACACGACCCACGGCCACTTATGCCAGCCTCAAGGCTTTTCTGGTTAACCGAGTGGGCGACTTCGGTTTCCTGCTGGGTATCGCGCTGGTACTGGTTTACACCGGCAGCCTGAATTACGCGGATGTCTTCGCCCACGCTCCGCAGCTCTCCGGTCAAACCATTCAGCTGTTCTCCGGCGTCGTTTGGTCGGTGCCGACGGTGATCTGCATCCTGCTGTTTGTGGGCGCCATGGGCAAATCCGCCCAGGTGCCGCTGCATGTCTGGTTGCCGGATTCCATGGAAGGCCCCACGCCCATATCGGCATTGATCCACGCCGCCACCATGGTGACCGCCGGCATCTTCATGGTGGCGCGCATGTCGCCGCTGTTTGAACTTTCCGATACGGCCTTATCGGTGATCATGGTCATCGGTGCCATTACCGCCCTGTTCATGGGACTGGTGGGCATCGTGCAGAACGACATCAAGCGCGTGATTGCGTATTCGACCCTGTCGCAGCTGGGTTACATGGCTGCGGCCCTCGGGGCTTCCGCCTATGCCGTGAGCATCTTTCATCTCATGACCCATGCGTTTTTCAAGGCTCTGCTATTCCTGGCGGCCGGCTCGGTAATCATCGCCATGCACCACGAACAGGACATGCGTCACATGGGTGGACTGCGCAAGTACATGCCCATCACCTACATCACCTTCTTGGTGGGTTCCTTGGCATTGATCGCGTTCCCGGGGTTTTCCGGGTTTTTCTCCAAGGACACCATCATTGAAGCCATGCACGAATCCCACCGCTTGGGAAGCGGCTTTGCCTATTGGTGTGTGCTTTTGGGCGTGTTCGTGACCGCGCTTTATACCTTCCGTATGTTGTTCATGACATTTCACGGCAAGCAACGCTTTGTGGTGGAGGAGGGCCATGGAACGCAGCACGCTGATCCACAGGCTCACTTGGAACCGGGTCATCTGGCACAGCCTCCGAAGGAATCAGCGTGGGTGGTTACTGTGCCGCTGATCCTGCTGGCCATACCCTCGCTGGCGGCCGGCTGGCTGACCATCCAACCGCTGTTGTATGGAAATTTCTTCGGTTCTTCCATTTACGTGGCACCGGATCACCACGTGATGCAGGGTCTTGCGGAGCAGTTCCATGGCGCCGGCGGCATGCTATTGGAAAGCGTCACCACGCCGACTCTGTGGCTTACCCTGGCGGGCGTGATCGTGGCTTGGATCTTCTACCTGGCCAAACCGGCCTGGCCCGGCGTGCTGGCAAGAGTCTTCGGGCCGGTTTATCGATTGCTGGTGCATAAATTCTATTTCGATGAGATTTATGCGTTGTTCATAGCCGCCGGGGTCCGCGGCTTGGGCAGATTGCTGTGGCAGGTGGGTGACGTGAGGATCATAGACGGCGGCCTGGTGAATGGCAGCGCCAGGGCCGTGGGCTGGTTTTCCCGTGTTCTGCGCCGCAGCCAGTCTGGTTACCTATACCACTATGCGTTTGTCATGATCGTCGGCCTGTGCCTGTTGCTGGGCTGGCTGGTATTGCACTGATGGGATCCCCACCGATGAACGCCCATTTTCCCATCCTGAGCGTGTTGCTGTGGCTGCCCATCGCCGGTGCCCTGGTGGTGCTGATGGCGGGCCGTGTGGCGCCCAAGTCGGTTCGCTGGCTGGCGTTGTTTTTCTCAACCGTGGTGTTCGCTATCAGCGTGCCTCTTTGGACCGGGTTTGATACCGGTACGGCGAGCATGCAGTTCGTTGAGAAGGCGTCCTGGATCAGCACCTTCAACGTGCATTATTATTTGGGGGTGGATGGCATTTCCATGCCACTGATTCTACTCACGACTTTCATGACGGTGCTGGTGGTTATCGCCGGCTGGGAAGTCATCCAATACAAAGTGGCTCAGTACTTTGCGGCCTTCCTGATCATGGAAGGACTGATGAACGGCGTGTTCTCGTCTCTCGACGGCCTGCTGTTCTATGTGCTGTGGGAAGCCATGCTCATCCCCATGTTCCTGATTATCGGCATCTGGGGCGGGCCGCGGCGCGTGTATGCCACCATCAAGTTCTTTCTATACACCTTCTTCGGCTCGGTGCTGATGCTGGTGGCCATCATTTATATGTATGTGAAATCCGGCAGCTATGACATTCTTGCCTTCCAGCAAATGCCCTTGGGTATGACTGCACAGGTGCTCATCTTCATCGCTTTCCTGGCGGCGTTTGCGGTGAAAGTGCCCATGTGGCCGGTGCATACCTGGCTCCCGGATGCCCATGTGGAAGCGCCTACCGGCGGTTCCGTGATCCTGGCGGCCATTTTGCTGAAAATGGGCGCTTACGGCTTCCTGCGGTTCAGCCTGCCCATCGCACCGGATGCCAGTCATACGCTTATGTGGCTGGTCATTGGCTTGTCGCTGGTGGCCATCATCTATATCGGCTTCGTGGCTATCGCCCAGACCGACATGAAAAAGCTGGTGGCCTATTCCTCCGTCGCGCACATGGGATTCGTAACCCTGAGTTTCTTCATCCTGTTTCTGATTTTCGAGAAGACCGCGAGTACCGACGGCACCGTTATGGGCGTGGAGGGTGGTTTGGTGCAGATGATCTCCCATGGGTTCGTCTCCGGGGCCTTATTCCTGTGTGTGGGCGTGCTCTACGACCGCTTGCACACCCGGGAGATCAAGGCCTACGGCGGTGTCGTCAATGTGATGCCGGCATTCGCTTTTTTCATGGTGCTGTTCGCCATGGCCAATGTGGGGTTGCCGGGCACTTCCGGGTTCGTGGGCGAGTGGATGGTGATTCTCACCAGCATGAAGGCCAACTTCTGGATTGCGTTTGGCGCCGCCTTTATCCTTTTCCTGGGCGCCGCCTACACCCTGTGGATGGTGAAGCGCGTGATTTACGGCCCGGTGAGCAACAGCCAGGTGGCCGGTATGCAGGATATCGGCAAGCGCGAATTCATTGTCCTGGGCCTGTGTGCAGTTCCGGTGATTCTCATCGGCATTTGGCCGGCACCATTGCTGGATGTCATGCACGCTTCCGTGGTGAATCTTGTGCACCAAGCAGTGAAATCAAAATTGCAGTAAATCCTTTAAGGAACCCTTGATGCCCACACTGCCCGCCCTCACTCCTGTCATCCCCGAGATGTTCGTCCTGGGCATGGGCTGCTTTATCCTGATGGTGGATGCGTTCCTGAGCGATCGGCATCGGATCGTGACTTACTGGCTGTCCCTGGCTAGCGTGGCAGCAACCGCATGGCTTACCGTCACCGTGGCCCGGACCGCGGGATTGCTGACCTTCAATGACATGTTTGTGAATGACAGCATGGGAAACGTGCTCAAGTTGTTCACCTATCTGGTGGTGGCGCTCACTTTCCTGTATTCGCGCGATTATCTCCGCGATCGCAGCTTGTTCAAGGGCGAATTCTACGTACTTGGCCTGTTCGGCATGCTCGGCATGATGGTGATGATTTCGGCGCATAATTTCATCACCATCTACCTCGGCCTGGAGCTGCTGTCTTTATCGTTGTACACCATGGTGGCATTGGATCGCGACTCGCCGGTTGCGTCGGAAGCAGCCATGAAATATTTCGTGCTGGGCGCCATCGCGTCCGGCACGCTGCTGTATGGCATGTCGCTGCTGTATGGCGCCACCGGTACCCTGGATCTGACCCGGCTCGGCATGCATATCGCGGAGTCCGCAGACATCAACATCGGCGTAATGCTGGCTCTGGGATTCGTCATCGTCGGTCTGTGTTTCAAACTGGGCGCGGTGCCGTTTCACATGTGGCTGCCGGATGTGTATGAGGGTGCAAACACGCCGGTAACCATGTATATCGGTTCGGCGCCGAAGATCGCCGCCTTCGCGCTCTTTATGCGGCTGTTGGTGGCGGGCCTGGGCGGCCTGCGTCTTGAATGGCACGCCATCCTGACGGTTCTGGCGGTGTTATCCATGGGCATTGGCAGCATTGTGGCCATCGTCCAGACCAACTTGAAGCGTATGCTGGCGTATTCCACCATCTCCCACGTGGGTTTCATCTTGCTGGGGATTCTGGCGGGCACCACCGAAGGCTACCAGGCCGCCATGTTCTATGTGGTCACTTACGTGATCATGTCCACCGCGGCCTTCGGCATGATCATCCTGCTGGCGCGTGCGGGATTTGAAGCCGACCGGCTCGATGACTTCAAAGGACTGAACGACCGCAGCCCATGGTTCGCCGTTGTCATGCTGATGGTGATGTTCGGCATGGCCGGCGTGCCGCCCTTCGTAGGCTTCTTCGCCAAACTTTATGTACTGCGCGCGGTCATTGACATCGGGATGTCATGGCTGGCGGTGGTGGCGGTGATCTTCGCCCTCATCAGCGCCTACTATTACCTGAAAGTGGTGAAGCTCATGTATTTCGATCGCGCGCCGCCAGACGCCAAACCCCTACGATCCAGTCTCGACCTGCGGTGGGTACTGTCC
>DAHVFI010000001.1 GCA_027317045.1 Gammaproteobacteria bacterium | reverse complement strand
GGTTACCAAACAGGCGTCCATGATCAGCTTCAACAATGATTTCAAACTGATGATGCTCATGAGTCTGGCCGCCATTCCTCTGGTGTTCCTCATGCGCCAGCCGAAATATCCTGAAAAGATGGGCGCAAAGTCCCATGCAATGGCTATCGAATAGAACGATGGTCGGCAAATGCTGGTTTTCGCTGCCAAGAAATCTGCAGTCCGCCAATCCTTGATGTTATTGCCAACTCAGAAACCGTCCCACTTGAATCTTCTACCAAACAACCGCACATTCAGTCCATGAGCCAGCAGAAATTTCCCAGCCTGTTCGTATCCCATGGCTCACCCATGCTGGCGGTGGACGCCACGCAGCTGGCTCACGGTTTTCTGCGGAATCTTGGCGATACCCTGCCCAGACCCGAGTCCATCCTGGTGATTTCCGCCCACTGGGAAACGTCGGCACCGCGCGTCACCGGAGCGGTGCATCTGGATACCATTCACGATTTCTACGGCTTCCCCGCGCCACTCTACGAACTGCGCTATCCGGCGCCCGGCAGCCATGACCTTGCCAAAAAGGTAGCGCATCTGCTCGGACCGACGGCGGGCGTTGATCTGGTACGCGGCCTGGATCACGGCGCCTGGGTGCCGCTATTGCTCATGTACCCGCAACACGACATCCCGGTGCTGCAATTATCGCTGCAAACATCCCTGGGTCCCGCGTACCATCTGAAAATCGGTGAAGCGCTCAACCCGCTGCGCGAACAGGGCGTACTCATTATCGGCAGCGGCGGCGCCACCCATAATCTGCGTGAGTATTTCCATCCCGCCGGCGATCAACAGCCTTATGAGGATTTCGCCGTCTGGCTGCACGAAGTGCTGACGCACCGCGATGGGGAAGCATTGCTGGATTACCGCCGGCGTGCCCCCCAGGCGGCCCGCAATCACCCCACGGAAGAACACTTCCTGCCGCTGTTCGTGGCACTGGGTGCCGGCGGCTCACAGGCGAAACGGCTGCATCACAGCTTCGACCGCACGCTTTGCATGGACGCCTGGGAATTTGATGATTGATCTTCTTACTTTCGCGGGATGCGCGAGCGCTGCCTGTTGGGACTGCTACCACCGTGACATTGCGTCCGGCTCCCACCAGGTTTTCACGCCTGCCAGCGCCGCGTCATTTATAAGCGCTATTCGGTTTGGAAACCCTTTACAAAGTTGGCCATAGCGCTATCGCCCAGCGGCTTGAGTCCGTAGAGATTTTCGATGCTGTGCAACAAGCCGTAATGATCCAGGTATTGAGCATTGCGGCCGGATTTGACTCCCGCTCCCACCACGATCAGCGGAATCTGGTTGGTGAAACTGTTGGCATCGCTTTCATCCCAGGTGATGATCAGCAGACTGTTATGTCTCTTGGCCCAGCGCACATATTTTCTCATGTGCGTCCCCAACCAGGCGTCACCCTCTGCAATGGTCCCGTCATGCATGTCGTTCATCATGTTGGGGATCACGAAAGCCACCGTCGGTAATTTGGAATAATCCCGCGGGAAATTGCGAAATGGCTGATTGAGTGCAGCCGGCAGACCCGCTGCCTGCCAGTCCACCACCGGATTGTGTTTGCGCCGATAAAGCCCGCCGGAGCCTGAACAGCCCGCATAGCCAACGGCAGGCAGGTTTTCCGAGTAGATGGCGAAGCTCAGCCTTTTTGCCAGTAATTCACTTGCAAGATTCGGGCCCCTCAAATCATGGGGGCAGGAATCGTCCGTCAGGCCTTGATTGGCCCCGGAGAAGAGCGCCACATAATTCGGCTGGCTGGGATGCATCACCGCATGGGCGTCAGTGAACAGCAGGCCTTGCTTCGCAAGTTCATTGATATAGGGCGCATCGGCACTGCCGGTAATCGTTGCGAACGATTTATTTTCCTCGATCACCACCACCACATGGGCGGGAGGAGACCATGAGCGCACGCGCTGTGCGGCTGCCGTGGTTGCTGGTTTAGCCGCTGCCACCGCGGCGCTGGCGGAAACTGCCAATACGCCCAGCCACAACAGACCCTGAGCCATACGCACCAACTTCGAGAACTGCATAACCACCCCCGAATCACTGTTGCCGGTAAACGCCGTCATTGCGTATCTCCATCACCCGCTCCGGCCGCGCCAGAGGCTGGAAACCGAACCGGCTATAGAGGTCATGGGCATCACGGGTCGCCAGCGAGAAGCGGCGCAGGTTCTGCAACTGGGGATGCATCATGACATAGTCTATAAGCCATTTTCCCAACCCCTTGCCGCGATAATCTTCCAGTACATAGACGTCACAAAGATAAGCGAATGTTGCATAGTCGCTGATGACCCGCGCCAAGCCTACCTGCGCCTCACGATGGTACAGGCCAAAACACAGGGAATTACGCAAGCCACGCTCGACGGTCTCCAGAGGTATGCCTTGCGCCCAATAGGAACGCGTGAGATAGGCCTGAACCGCGACCGCATCAAGTCTGGCAGGATCGGTGGATAGCCGGTACTCGCCGCGCTCCGCCTCGATAATGGAAAGCATAGCTTCTCCCATTAAAAGCTGCCTCAAGGATTGCGGACTTTAGCCAATGAACGGATTCAAGACAATCTATAAAAACCTAGTCAGTAAGCACGCGGCAGGATAGAATGCCGCCCTTATTTTTAGCTCTCAGGATTCCGGCATGCACATTGAGAAAAACACCGTGGTTTCCATTGACTACACCCTCACCGACACGGACGGCACTGTCCTGGACAGTTCCAGGGGCCAGAAACCCCTGGATTACCTGCACGGCTCCGGGAACATCATTCCCGGGCTGGAAGAGGCGCTTGCGGGAAAGCGCACAGGAGATTCTGTCAAGGTGAGCGTACCGCCCGAGAAGGGTTACGGCCTGCGCAATGAAACCTTGAGCCACAAAGTGCCGCGCACTATGTTCGATACCAAAAACGAAATCAAGCCTGGAATGCGCTTTCATGCGGAGGCTGAACACGGTGAGCACACGGTAACGGTAACCGCGGTCGATTCGGAACATGTCACCGTGGACGCCAATCATCCATTGGCGGGCAAGACACTGCATTTTGACGTATCTGTCCTGAAAATCCGTACGGCAACCCCGGAAGAGCTCGCCCACGGCCATGTACATGCCGCAGGTGGTCATCATCATTAATTTGAATATTTAGAACCCCCCATTGGGAGGGAGTCCGCACTCTCTTCCCGAGTGCCGGAGGAATCCAGTCGCCATGCATATATTTTTAAGACCACTGGCATCAATGTTGGAAAATAGCCTGGAAACCCCAGGCTATTTTTTGGGCTTGCGGCCGCGAGTGATCCGCCGCTGGCGCCGAGCCACCATGGCTTTCTTGGGCGTGAGTTTCTTGCGGCGTTCCGCATATGGATTCTTTCCAGTGCGGAACTCGATACGCACCGGCGTGCCGTAAAGATCAAAGACCTTGCGGAAAGTACCTTCCAGATAACGACGGTAGGTATCCGGCACCGCTTCGGTCTGATTACCATGAATCACGATCACCGGAGGATTGCGCCCGCCCTGGTGGGCGTAACGCAGCCGGATACGCCGGCCGCGCACCAGCGGCGGCTGATGTTGTGCGACCGCGGTTTCCAGCACGCGCGTGAGTTCCGGGGTGGACAACTCGCGGTTCGCGGCTGCATGCGCCCGATTCACCGAAACCATCAGCTCGCCGACGCCGCTGCCGTGCAGCGCCGAAATGAAATGCAATTCCGCGAAATCCAGGAACGGCAGCTTGAGATCGATTAGACGTCGGATATTGTTGCGCTGATCGTTGTCGAGACCATCCCATTTGTTGACCGCAAGCACCAACGCCCGGCCGGCATCCAGAACCAGGCCCAGCAATGAGGCATCCTGTTCGGTGATGCCTTCGCGGGCGTCCAGCAGCGTGATCACAACCCGGGCCCGATCAATGGCCTGCAAGGTCTTGATGATGCTGAACTTCTCAATTTTGTCCTCAACGCGCGCGCGCCGGCGCACGCCGGCGGTATCGATGAGCATGTAGGCACGGCCGTCACGCTCGAACGGCACGAAGATACTGTCGCGCGTGGTGCCGGGTTGATCGTAGGTTACCAACCGTTCTTCCCCCAGCAGGCGGTTGATGAGCGTTGATTTGCCGACGTTCGGGCGGCCAATGACGGCCACATGGATACGCTGATCATCCTCAGGCGGCAGATCGGTATCCGGCGGCAGGTGCTCCAATACCGTCTCGATCAATGCTTCGACACCGGTGCCATGAGCGGCGGCGATGGCATGCGGTTGACCGAGACCGAGCATGTGAAATTCGCCGGTGACCACATCCGCCGGCATGCCCTCGGTCTTATTGACGGCGATATACAGGGGTTTACCGGCACGTCGCAGTTGCTGGACGATGACCTGATCGGCGGCATTAAGTCCCGCACGACCGTCTACCAGCAGGATGGCGGCATGCGATTCCTCAAACGCCTTGAGGGTCTGCTTCGCCATCTGACCCATGAGGCCTTCACCGATGCCATCCAAGCCGCCGGTATCTATCACTACGTAAGGCCGTGGACCCAGTTTGCCGAAGCCGTACTGGCGATCGCGGGTGAGTCCCGGCACATCCGCCACCAGCGCGTCACGGGAGCGCGTCAGTAGATTGAAGAGTGTGGATTTACCCACATTGGGGCGGCCGACGAGCGCGATGACAGGCAACATGATGGAATCCGTACCCGCGGCGGCTGGCCGCGGGTCTCATACTCAGGGTAACACCAGCGTGGCTGCTATTGACGGAGAGGCTCGACCTTGTAGGCCGCCAGGTCACCGCCGGTAGTCAGCACCACCAGCAGGCCATTCACCACGATGGGCGGTGCCAGGATCGGATCGCTGCCCAGCCGCACGCGTGCCACGATACTGCCGTCACTCTTGGAGAGGAAGTGCAGATAACCCTCCAGATCGCCGACCACCACCGTGTCGAGATACGGCACCGGCAAGGTCAGATCGCGTGCGCGCATGGCGGGTTGCGTCCAAGCCGGTACGCCGGTGCTCTTATCCAATGACCAGACAGAGCCATGCATGTCGGCAACGTAGATATGCGCGGCACCCTCGCTCACACCGGTGTAACTCGACATTTCCCGCGTCCACAGCATTTGACCGCTATCCCGCGCCAGCTCCACGACCCGTCCCTGGTAATTCACGGCATAAATATCGTCGTTGCCCACCGCCAGTACGCCATCCAGGTCCACAAGTCGCGACAGATCGTTATTGCCGGTGGGCGCGGAGACGGTGGCGAGCCAGCGCTGGCTGCCATCGGCGAGATTGAGCGCCAGTAACTCGCCGCTGTCCAGTCCTTGCAACACCATATTGCCGTTAATCACCGTCGGTGACGCCCCACGCAAGGATAAATTCGGCGCCTCATGGGACACGCTCCAAAGTTTCACTCCGCTGGCAGGTGACAATGCGATAATGTGGCCATCGGTGGTATCTACGACTACCGCGGTCTGGCCCACCGCAGGACTGGCGAGAATGCTTCCGTTGACGTTAGTCTTCCACAATTGCTTACCATTGACAGCATTGAGTGCCAGCAGCGTGCCGTCACTGCCGCCCACCACCACCATGCCCTGCCCTACCCCGGGGCCCGCAGAGATGGATAGTTTTGTACTTACCGTCCAGCGCTTACGTCCATCCTGAAGCGCGAACGCATAGACATCGCCATCATGAGCGGCTGTATAGATATTCGTACCGTCGCTGGCGGCCACGATTCCAAGACGCAGAATGGCATCCGCGGATCCTACGGACGCGCTCCATACCTTTTCCACTTTCACCTTCGGTGTGAACTTCACCAGTGGCGCAGGCGGCTCCACATTGTTACTCGCACAAGCCGCGAGCAGCAATGCCAAGGATGTAAGAGCAATCAGCTGTTTCACGGTTTGGTTGCTCCTGATTCAGTGCCCGCCACCGGCGGTTTGCCGGCCACGGTGACCGGCCCTTTGACCAGGTCATTGAGCTTCATTTGCACCAGTGATTTGTCCCCCATGTCCGGGGTCCATTCATTCAAGGCCCGTTGGTATGCAACGCGGGCCTTATCAGTCTGGCCAAGCGTCATATGAGCGTCGCCGCGCACCTCGTCATATAGCGCCGCAAAACCGCCCGGCTGCACGTTCGCAAGCGCGCTCAAGGCCGCCTGCGGATCACCCACCATCAGTTTGATTCGCGCCAGCCGTAACCGCGCCAGCAGCTTGAGACCGTCATCCTTGCTGTTCTTGATGACCCAATCGAGCATCTGCATGGCATCATCCGGTTTTTGCGTACCGACATCATATTGGGCCATGGCCAATGCCGCTTGAGACGCATACGGCGTGTCAGCGTAGTTGTTGATCAAGTCATTGGCGACTTTCAAAGCCGGCGGGCCATTGTTGACGGACAGCATCGAACCCAGTTGGCCATACATCGCCGAGGCTGTGAGGCTGCGTACCTGCATACGGTGTTGCCACCAGCGCCAACCAAAAATAATGATAATGGCGATGATAATGCCTGCCGCAATGGATTTGTAGTTATCTAGCCACCACTTCTTCAGGCGTTCCGCCTGTTCTTTATCGGAAAGAAACTCGTCCACACTGCACTCCTGAATAATGCAAGGCACCAGCGTGCCTCTGTATAGTAATCATTCCAGCCATGGTGCCAGTCGCGCAGCGGCTGTATCCCACGGCACATTCACCTGTTCGGTGGTATTGCGCAGTAGCTTGAAACCCACTTGCCGAATCTTGGCCTCGTCCTCACCCAGCACCAGTGCCACGCGCGCGCCGCTTTTATCAGCGCGTTTCAGCTGGTTGGCAAAGCCACCGCCGCTGCAATCCATGATCAATCTGAGCTGCGGCAACGTCTCGCGCAGCTGCTCCGCCAGTTGCAATCCCGCGCGTTCGGCCAGTGCGCCAACCCTCACCAGATAGGCGTGCGGTGCCGTATCCGGAACCGGTACGCCTTCCTCCTCCATGAGCGCCACCAGACGCTCCACCCCCATGGCAAAACCGATGGCCGGCATGGGCTTGCCGCCCAATTGCGCCACCAGCCCGTCGTAACGGCCGCCGGAACAAACCGCATCCTGGGCGCCGAGTCGTGTCGTTACCCACTCGAACACGGTGCGCGAATAGTAATCCAACCCGCGCACCAGCCGCGGATTGACCACATAACTCACGCCCGCATTATCAAGCAGGACCTGGAGTGCGGCGAAATGCTCGCGCGATCCATCATCCAGGTGATCCAGCAGGTTGGGGGCCTGCTCCACCAGCTTGCGGGTTTCCGGATGCTTGCTGTCCAGCACCCGCAGCGGATTGCTATCGAGCCGGCGACAGCTGTCTTCATCGAGTTGCCGGGCGTGACCACGCAGAAATGCCGCCAGCTTGTCACGATAGCTGGCGCGTGCCTCGGGAGAGCCGAGGGTATTGATGCGCAGTTCCACTTGCCGGATGCCGAGACATTTCCACAGCCGCGCCAACATCACGATTAGCTCGGCATCAATATCCGGACCTGGTAGCCCGTAGGCTTCTACGTCAATCTGGTGAAACTGACGGTAACGGCCTTTCTGCGGACGCTCGTGGCGGAACATGGGACCTGCAGACCACCAGCGCTGCACCTGATTATATAAGAGTCCGTTGCTCAGGCCTGCACGCACCATGCCGGCGGTGGCCTCGGGACGCAGCGTCAAGCTGTCGCCGTTGCGGTCCTCGAAAGAGTACATCTCTTTTTCGACGATGTCCGTAACTTCGCCGATGGAGCGCGCAAAAAGCTCGGTCTTCTCCAGGATGGGCACGCGGATTTCCCGGTAGCCATACGCCGCGAGCACCGTGCGCGTCACCGCTTCCAAATACTGCCACCGCGGAGTCGCATCCGGCAAAATATCGTTCATGCCGCGAATGGGCTGGATCAGGTTAGTCAAGCAGCTACCCCGAGAGGATCAGTGATGGCCCGCACTATCAACCGGCTTGGCCGCCATTGCCGGCAGTTTCACCCAGACGGAAGCGTGCCGTGTTGTCAGGTTGCGTAAACGGTGCCAGGTTGAAGGGCATACCGTTCAATTCAATACTCACACCCGGTGAATTACCGAGGAAAACCTGCAGCGGACCGGCACCCGATACCTTCAATGTGGCGCCGGCAGGCGCAAGATTGTAATACAGTCGCTTGCCGCTCGCGTCATACACCTCGATCCAGGAAGGCTGGCTCAGCGTAAATTGCGCATGGGTAAAGTGGGATGACTGCGCAGCGCCGGTCTCGGCTACCGAAGTCACCGCTTTATTCACGCGCGCCGCTGGTACCGCCGCTGATTTTATACCTGGTGTTAGCTTGATCTCAGCCGGAACCGATGCCGATCTGTGCCGCAGGGTTGTTTTCGATTGCGTGGTCGCGGCTTCCAGCATGGATGCATTTGTGCTTCCCGCTGATGTGGCGCGAATCGACGTCGTCTGTGACGCCATTGTCACCGGTTTCGGCGTGGCGATCGTACCGTATTCAGCTCCCACGGCGACAGGCTGTTCGACATTGCGGTGCTGCCACCACACCACGGCCAAGGCCATCAGTACCAAGATGATTATTCCGGAGAATATCGGCATACCAAAGCGCCGCCCGAAGGCGCGGCCGCCGTCCGGCTGCAGAGTGATAAGCGGTGGTGGCGCCAGCTTGTCGGCGTCATGTTCGACTGCCAGCACCTCGGCCTCGGGCAAACCCAGAAGACGCGCATAATTTCGCAAATGACCGCGCACGAAAATGGGCGCGCCCAAATGGGCGAAATCATCGTGCTCCAGGGCTTGGATGACGTCATCGCTCACGTGCATGTCTTGGGCGACTTTGTGCACGGATAAACCACGAGCCTCCCGGGCGGTGCGCAGCGCCCCGCCAAGACTGCCACCGGTGTCTAGCAACGGCTTTTCAGCCGGTATTTCCTGCATCGTTATAACTCTGATC
>DAHVFI010000313.1 GCA_027317045.1 Gammaproteobacteria bacterium | reverse complement strand
AGGATATTGAATTCCATGGTGACCATTCGTTTGACGCGGGGCGGCGCCAAGAAGCGCCCCTTTTATCATGTAATCGTGACCGACAGCCGTTCGGCCCGCGATGGCCATTACATCGAGCGCCTGGGCTTCTTCAACCCCATGGCGGTGAGTCATGAGGAAGTGCTGCGCTTGGACGCGGAGCGCGTCAAGTACTGGCTTTCCAAGGGCGCCCAGCCGTCGGATCGTGTGAGCTATCTCATGAAGGAGCACAAGGTCGCCGTTTGATTCCGGCGCCTGTTTGCGCCATGACCGCAGCGGAATCCCGGCGTATCGTTATCGGCAGGATTGCGGGCCATTTCGGCGTCAAGGGTTGGGTCAAGCTCCAGTCCTGGACCGAACCCCGGGATAAGATCGTTGAATACCGCCCCTGGCTGCTGGAACTCGGCGACCAGTGGCGTGAATGGCAAGTGGCCGAGGGCTGCATCCACGGCAAGGGTGTCATCGCACGTTTGCAAGGTGTGGATAATCGCGAACAGGCGGCGGCCCTGATAGGGGCGAACATTGCGGTGCGCCGCGAGCAATTGGCGGCGACCAAGCCCGGCGAATATTACTGGGCTGATCTGGTGGGTGTGCAGGTGCGGCTGACTGATGGCCGGGTACTGGGCACGGTGAAAAACCTGCTGGCCACCGGCGCCAACGACGTGCTGGTGGTGCAGGGCGCACGTGAATACTTGATTCCCTTTATTCGCGGACAGGTAATCAAGCAGGTGGATCTGGACGCGCGAGTGATTTGCGTGGACTGGGATCCGGATTTTTAAAAATGAGCGTCTTGGCTATTCAGGTGGTGACGCTTTTTCCGGAAATGCTGGATGCGCTGCTGGCGTTCGGCGTCACCGGACGCGCGGTGCAACGCGGATTGTTGAAAGTACAGGGGTGGAATCCGCGGGATTACACCACCGACAGGCACCGTAGCGTGGACGATCGCCCATTTGGCGGCGGACCGGGCATGGTGATGAAGGTCGAGCCTCTGCGCGCCGCCATCCGCGCGGCGCGGGCGGCAGCCGGTCCGCAAGCGCGGGTGATTTTTTTGAGTCCGCAGGGCAAGCGGTTTGAGCAGCAAGACGCGCAGCGTCTGGCGGCATCGGCAGCCACGGTGCTGGTGGCGGGCCGCTATGAAGGCGTGGATGAACGCGTTATCGAGACCGAGGTGGATGAGGAACTGTCCATCGGCGATTACGTGCTTTCCGGCGGCGAGCTGGCGGCACTGGTGATCATCGACGCGTTGGCGCGACTGTTGCCCGGCGCGTTGAATGATGCGGAGTCCGCGGCCGAAGATTCATTCATGCACGGCTTGCTGGATTATCCGCACTACACCCGGCCGGAGGAAGTCGATGGCCGGCGAGTGCCGCAGGTATTGATGAGCGGTGACCATGCGGCCATCCGCCGCTGGCGCCGGCAGCAGGCCTTGGGCCGCACCTGGCTGCGGCGTCCGGAGCTGCTGGAAAAACTGGAATTGAGCGCGGATGAGCGCGGCTGGTTGGACGAATTCATCCGCACACACGAGAAGCAATGATCATTCGATTCGCGTAAAGGTAAACGGCCATGAACAAGATCATCGAACAGATTGAAAAAGCCCAGCTCAAGGAAATACCGGTATTTTCCCCGGGCGATACCATCGTGGTGCAGGTGAAGGTCAAGGACGGCGAGCGCGAGCGTCTCCAGGCTTTCGAGGGCATGGTGATAGCCAAGAGCAATCGCGGCCTGAACTCCTCTTTCACGGTGCGCAAGGTTTCTCACGGCGAAGGCGTGGAACGCACCTTTCAGACCCACAGCTCCGCCATCGGAGCCATCGAGATAAAGCGCAAGGGCGATGTGCGGCGCGCCAAGCTCTATTACCTGCGGGATCTGTCCGGCAAGGCGGCGCGCATTCGCGAGAAGGTCTGAAGACGGAGAAATTTGTGCTGATACAATAACGGGTGCCGTTGGCACCCGTTGCTTTATAAGCACTGCAGTTCATGAGCATGCACCCTCGCAGTTTTCCGATTCTGTTTGCCGTCGTGCTGCTAACGTCGCTGCCGGCGCATGCTGCCCTCAAGCACCATCAGCATAAAGCTACAC
>DAHVFI010000310.1 GCA_027317045.1 Gammaproteobacteria bacterium | reverse complement strand
GCATAGAGCGCGGCGGTGTTGCGCCCGGCTGCCTTGGCGCTGTACAACGCCAGGTCCGCTTGGCGAAACAGACCGGTGACGTCAGCCGCTTCGTTGGGAAAGAGCGTGACGCCGATGCTGGCCCCCACGATCAACTCGTGGTGGCTGATGAGGAACGGCTGGGTCAGACTGTCGCGTAATGCCTCCGCCGCCTGCAAGGCGCTGACTTCGGCCTGGCGGCGGTCGCTTCCCAGATTGCCCATGACCACCGCGAACTCGTCGCCCCCCAGGCGGCTCACGCATCGGCTTTCGGGCAAGGCGCGGCGCAGGCGTTCGGCGATCTGCTGAAGGAGCAAGTCACCCACCTGGTGGCCGAGGGAGTCGTTGATGGTCTTGAAATGATCCAAATCCAAAAACACGATGGCGCCCAGCTGACCGGTGGTGTGATGGTGTTGGAGCGCGCCGTTGAGAATCTCGCGCAGCAATCGCCGGTTCGGCAGATCCGTGAGGTAATCGTGATAGGCCATGTGGTGCAGCCGGTTTTCGACATGCCGGCGCCGTTCGGTTTCCGCTTGCAGGTCGCTCAAGCTTTGCGCCAGCTCCTTGCTGCGCTGCTGCATTTCCCGGATCAGCGCAAAACTCATCAGCAATACCATGGCCAGGAATACGAATTGACCCAATGAAACGGTTAGATCATTAGATTGCGCGAGAGCTTGATCGCGCACCACGGCCGCTATCTGGATGATCAGGTAGGCGGCCAGTGGCAGCGCCTTGTGCCGCAGGCCGGAGCGCCAGGAGGCAATGCAGCGCCACAACGCCCACAGGAAAAAGCCGTAACTGGCGGCGTAGAACAACCCGAACAGTGATCCGGACTTACCGTTGAGATTGTTGAGGGTTTCGCCCCAGGGCAATATTATTGGCTGACCTAACGTAAAGCTGGAATACAATAGACTGCCAACGGAAAACATATTCACAATCAGAAAGGTGCCAAATACCAGAACGAATGCGATCAACCAGGGTTTGAGTTTCGACAGACGGGTGAATTCACCGAAGAACCACACCGCCAGCGGATAGATAAGACACAGGAGCATAACCCGGTAGCGCTCGACCTGACCGACTGTGATAGCGGAAGTCAGCAGATAAATTTCCGCCGTCAATATCAGGTAGATACTGAGCAACAGGCACAGCAGGCCAAACGGCAGGAATGCCGGCTCCTGCCGGCGGGGCAGTCCGGCAAGCGTGAAGAGCACTCCCGAAAATAGCGAGACGCCCGCTGTAATCCAGATCGCCGGAATAAATATGTGCATCGCCGGATTCTAACTCACCGGCGGACGAATTTTCCGCCGAATATAGGTTGAATCCTACGCGAAACCCGTAGCACTGCACAGGGCCGCTGCCCGCCACTGAAGGCCTCGCGAGTTCGGCGGGACCGGCCACCATTCACGCCGTACCTGATCGCAGAAAAGTACGATTGCTGTATGCGTTAGTGGAAGGTAATAGGGGGCATTGGGTGCAGGGATGCAAATGCCTGGCGGTTGGATGGGGAATGGCGCAGCTGATTTGTGGGTAGAAGCGGCGAAGCGCCTATTGCATTCCATCGCCGCAAGGCTGGTTATCGGTTGCAGCACGATGTATCCGGTGGTCTCCGCCATTCGGGCTGCGATGAAGTTCCCCTTTGCCTGCAACACTTATGTCAAAGCCCAGACAATCAAGCGGAACCTGACGGCGGCCGGGCGCTGGACGTCGGTCGCGAGCCGTGTCTCCTTAGTTCGGGGGCGGCGGCGTGGCTGCTACCGTCTGCCAGCCTTCGGGACAGGTTTGCACATAAGGATAGTAGGCGCCGGAGGATGAACAGTAATACCAATAGGAAGCGAGGGCCGGCGCAGACGCCGGTGGGGGTACGATTACCACGGGCGGTTGCGGCACAGCCGCGGTGCGTGCCACGTTATAGAGCAGCAAGGCGTTACCCGCCACCCACAGC
>DAHVFI010000304.1 GCA_027317045.1 Gammaproteobacteria bacterium | reverse complement strand
ACTCATGGGTGAGGGGATGCCGTACCGTGAACCCGGTGGGTACGCCTTTCTTCTCCTGGGTGGCCAGTTCAGCCTCGGTGACACCGCCCTGGCGGCATGCCTCCACGAAAGCTGCCACTTTCTTGTCCTGGGCCGCTGCCTTCTGCGCCAGCGGATGCTCGGCGGCCACCGCTATATAAGTGGCGCCCATGAGCGTGTCGGCGCGGGTGGTGAACACCTTGAGCACGCCGCCGTCGCAGGGAAAGCCGATTTCCACGCCCTCGCTTCTGCCGATCCAGTTGGCCTGCATGGTTTTGACGCGCTCGGGCCAGCCGGGGAGCCCGTCGAGCGCGCTCAACAACTCGTCCGCATACCCGGTGATGCGCAGGTAATACATGGGGATCTCGCGTTTCTCCACCAACGCACCGGTACGCCAGCCGCGGCCGTCGATCACCTGCTCGTTGGCCAGCACCGTCTGGTCCACCGGATCCCAGTTCACGCTGCCGGTCTTTTTGTAGGCGATGCCCTTTTCCAGCATGCGCAGGAACAGCCATTGGTTCCATTGGTAATAGCTCGGATCGCAAGTGGCGATCTCCCGCGACCAGTCAATGGCAAACCCCAGGGACTGCAGTTGCTTGCGCATGTAGGCAATGTTGTCGTAAGTCCATTGCGCCGGCGGTACGCCGTTTTTGATGGCGGCATTTTCAGCCGGCAGGCCGAAAGCATCCCAGCCCATGGGTTGCAGCACGCTTCTGCCCTGCATGCGCTGATAGCGGCTGATCACGTCGCCGATGGTGTAATTGCGCACGTGTCCCATGTGCAGCCGGCCGCTGGGATACGGCAGCATGCACAGACAGTAATATTTCTCCGCGTCATTCCGCTCCACCGCCGCAAACAAGCCGCCTTCCTGCCAGAGGCTGCGGGCCGCGGCTTCCAGTGATGGCGGGTGATAGTGCTCTTGCATCATTCGGCTGACTTCAGATTTGTCTGTGAAGCGGCCCGCGTATCCAGCAGCGCATAAAACAAAGCCATGTAAATCACATACCAAGTGATCATTATTGAATGCAGGAAAATCGTGTCGGTCAGCGCATAGATGGCGAAACCGGCCACGGTCAGCACACCGGCCAAGCCGATGGCATGAGACGCGTGCACCGGGCTGCGCGTCGCCCGCAGAAAGCGCCACAGAGGAATCAGCAGTATGGCAAGCAGCGTCGCGAACCCCAGGAGTCCGCGGCTTGAAAGCGCATCCAGATAATCGTTGTGCGGATGATCGTAATTGCGTAAAAAAACAGCTACCTGTCCACGCCGGATCAACTCATGGGTCTTTGCCTGGAAGGCTCCCGTACCCACGCCTAAAACCGGATGCCTCAGGAACAGCCTCCAGGCATCGCGCCACATTTCAAAGCGCCTGCCCACTGACGTATCGATGATAGATAGGCTGTATTCACCCCAATAGCTATCCAAGGGCACCAACCAGGCTTTCTCATTAGGAGGCACATAAACATAGACGCTGCTTCCGCTGACATCCTTAGATATAACTGTTGTCTGTATGTAATGCTGGGAATTGAAAGTTACTCGGGTTGAGCCCTGTTCATTCAGCGCTATTGCCCCTACGCCGCGCACCAGTAATTTACTGGATTGAGTTTTCCCATCAGCGGGCACACGTGGAAAATAATACCAAGCTCCTTTAGAGACATTCTGGTTGTGCAATTCAACGGCGTACCTGTCACGGCAGAGGCCAACTTGCCGGAGTTGTGGATCCCGTACAACGTTGGCAATCAGTGGAGGATTACGGGTTGTGGGATACATTTCCAGCCATGCCTCCAAGAAGGAGGCTTGATTATCACATTGTTCTTGCTGGGTTCGCGGGCTACTTTGGCCTTTGAAAGTATTCAATCCGATGAAATAATCCACGGTGCTGCGAACCGCATCCTTGAGACGCCCCTGGGTATCGGTGCGCGCAACAAAATAGGACGATGAAAATACCGCGATGATGGCTATCAGAATTGCAAACACATAACGGCGCTTGAGAAAACCGGCTGCGGGCGTGGCCAGCGCCGGTATCAGCAGGAACAAGGGCAGCCAGGCGCCGCGCGTGCCGGACAACAGTGTCGCCGCGACGCCGCCGACGAGGCACAGGATCAGCAGCGGCACCGACCAGTGGCGCCGGGAAGCCGCCATCAGGCCGAAGCCCGCCACCATGCACAACACCATGGTGGTGGTCAGATCGCCGAAAATAATCGAAAGGTCGGTTTGCGCCGCCACCCGGATCGGTCCATGGGCGTGCAAAAACTCCAGGCTCGCCAGCACCCCGGCGGTCAGCGCTCCCAGTGCCAGACCGATGAATACGGTCTTGGCCGTGGGCGGATATCGCCGGAAAGCCAGATACGCCGGCAGGATCAGCAGAAAACGCAAATAGCGGCCGAGATAATGGAAGCCGTCTTCAGTCTGATACCCGGTGGCATACGACAGTAATACCACCGCGAAAAACAGCGCGAAAGCCAGGCAAAGAAGTCCGCTGTCCCGATTCAGCCAGATGCTGGCGCCGTCGCGCATCCACACCCAGATGCCGATTAGCATCAGCAACCCCAGCGTGTAACTGTCGCCGCGATTGATAAAAAGGGTAGCCGCCGGGAAGGCCAGTACCAGCAGGGTGACAATAAAACGCAAAAATCCATCGGTGTGCGCACCGACGCTCTTTGGTATTTTGCCGTTATCAGTCCGCGCTGAACTGTTCATGTCCCCGGTCCCCTCATGCCTGCCTCCTCCGCCACGCCGCCGCCAAGAGCAGCAGCAAACAGCCCATCACCACCGCGGCATTGCCGATGTATTGATAGGGTGTGCCGCCCGCATAGGGCACAACCGCACCTTGCAATACGCCGCGGGTGGCGCGCGGCAGGCTTTTTACCACCCCACCCTGGTTATTGACGATGGCCGTGATACCCGTATTGGTATCCCGCAAAAGATAACGCCCGGTTTCCAGCGCGCGCATGCGCGCGATCTCGAAATGCTGCGGCAGGGCAATGGAGTCCCCGAACCAGCCGTCATCGCTGACATTCACCAGGAATGCCGCCTGCGGCAAGGCCTGCATTATCTCATTGCCGTAGGCGTCTTCGTAACAGATGGAGGTGCCCACCGCATAGCCCGCCGCCTGCAGCAATGGCTGGTTGGCGGCGCCCGGGGTGAACGAGGAATACGGCAGATTCATGCTCTGCAGCCAGCGCCTGGCCCACGTCGGCAGCGGAAAATATTCCGACAGGGGCACCAGGTGCCGCTTGCTGTACACGCCATCGTGACCGCCGAGACTGATGACACTGTTATAGGCGGCGCCCGTGGCCGGATCCTCCGTGGGCACGCCGATGAGCAGCTCGGTACCGTGGGCACGGGCTTCTTTTTCCAGCGGCTCGAGAAAATCGTCCCAGACTTCATCCGCATAATCCGGCACGGCGGATTCCGGCCAGACGATCAGGCGGCTGTCCCAGTGTGCCTCCGTCATCTTCCGGTACAAATCCAGCGTGGGTTGAAAACTCTGCGGCTCCCACTTAATGGTCGAGGGAATATTGCCCTGCATGAGGCTTACCCGCAGGGGTTCGCCGGAAGGATGCGTCCAGGAGACCGATGCCAGCACCCCGCCTGCGATCCACACCGCCGCCAGGACCGAGAGCGATACCAGGCGCGAGCGCAGCTTTGCCTTCGGCGCCAGCCCACTCAGCACCAGGCCCGCGGACAACACCACCGTGAGCGTCACGCCATACACGCCCAGCACCGGCGCATAACCTTTCAAGAGGCCGCCGATCTGGCTGTAACCGAGACTCAGCCAGGGAAAGCCGGTCAACAGCCAGCCGCGCAGCCATTCAAGCAGCGTCCACAGCGCCGGCAAGACCACTATCCAGCGCCACCGGCCCGCGCGCGGCATGAGCCATACGCCCAGTGCGCACGCCAGCGCACTGTAAACGGCCATGAACGCCACCAATGCGGCGATGATCAGGAATGTCAGCCACAGAGGCGCGCTGGCGATGACATGGATACTGATATACAGCCAGTACACGCCGCAGGCGAATTCCGCCAAGCCAAACAGAAAACCGCGCCACCAGGCGCGGCGCACCGATATGCCGTTCAACAGCCAGAACAGCGCCGCCGGGGTGATCATCGCGAGTGGATAAAGATTGAACGGCGCGAACGCCAGCACCGTGAGCGCGCCGGCGATGACCGCCAGAAGGTCACCCGGGAGACCGGAACGCAGCCGGTTGACATAAATGCCAAACCTTTCCATCGCCTTAGCCGCCGGTGCGCGGTTGCCGATCATAAAACTCCCGTTGTAGGAGCGGTCGTCTCGACCGCGATCCACCGGTTACGGGCATGGATGCCGGGAGCAGCCCGACCACGATTCCCCCCGCCCTGTGGGAGCGGTCGTACCGACCGCGATTCCCGAACCATCGCGGCGGTGGCAGATTTTTGCTCCTGCATTGCTGCATTTCCGCCGTCCTGGCGGTCACCGCCGCGATCCCAAGGCCAAA
>DAHVFI010000298.1 GCA_027317045.1 Gammaproteobacteria bacterium | reverse complement strand
GCCCATCAGATCCACGCCCGTGAAAGCCACCACCACACTTTGCGCGCCGTCCACCGGGGTATCCGTAACCCCGAGATTCATGGTGCCGCTGGAACCGCTGCCACCATTGCAGCCCGTCAGTGCCATAAACAGGGCGCCGGTAAGCAAAAATGCGAGTTGCCGAATTTTCATTGACATGGGAATACTCCTCAGGAAGTGTGTTCGCTACCTATACAGTCACGTCTGCGACGGGCCCGGGGTTCCTCCATTCAGCATTTTTTTACGCCGTCCATCGCCGGGAGCAGCGGGGTTTTTTATGTCAGCGTGCCTTCCCGGGAACCTTTCGCCGGTCTGCGGCGTTATCCTAGGGATAACTACCCGCTCTTAAGACGTACTTCCGGTGACAGGCGACGACAACCACCGCGTGGAGTTTGAGGCCCTGGTGCGCCCCCATCTCGATGGGCTATACCGTCTGGCCTACCGGTTAACCGGGCACAACCAAGACGCGGAAGACCTGGTACAGGAACTCATGATGCGTCTCTACCGCAGCCCGCATGACCTGGCGCAGGTGGCTTCGCCAGGGCCGTGGCTCGTCAAGGCGCTGCATAATCTGTTCGTTGACCAATGGCGTCACCGGCGACGCACGCCCTTCGGCCATCTGCATCACGAGCCATGGGAAGCCCTATTCGAAAACGAGGCAGGGATTCAGGCACCGGAGCAGGAGGCCCATGCGGCCGACCTGCGCCGGCAGGTGCTGGCCGCGCTCTACAGCCTGAGGAAGGAACACCGCGCGCTCCTGGTACTGCACGATGTGGAAGGCCGCAGCCTGCCCGAGCTGGCCGATGTCCTGCATCTCCCCCTGGGTACGCTCAAGTCCCGGCTGTTCCGCGCGCGCCGGAAGCTGCGTGCCGCACTCGGCGACCGGAACCCTTTGACGCGTTCGGACGTGATAGCAGATGAGGTTTCGCAATATGGACTGTAACCGGCTGCACATCTATCTGGATAGTGAACCGTTGGGCACGCCGCCACCGGAGGTTCTGGAGCATCTGTTCCAGTGCGCCTCGTGCCGCAGGACATGGGCGCTGGACCATGAGGCGCGGAAGATCCTGCGGACACTCCCTGAACCACCCGTACCGCCCGCATTTGCGGAGCGTGTTCTGGCCTTCACCCGGCGGAACCGCGGGCAACGCCGCCGTCACCGCGCCGCCAAGGGCTGGGGACTGGCGCTCGCGGCAACCCTGCTTCTGGGAATCGGCATCGGCATCACCCTGCAATGGGCCGCACCCGCGGGCGGATACCAGCTACGGACCGGTACCATCCTGGTGCCGGCTGACACCACGACGGTGGTACGCATCGCACTGGATGCCGCGCATCCGCTCCATAATGTCGGTTTCATCGTCAACGTCCCCCAAGGCATGCAACTGCGGGGGCATCCGGGTGAGCGGCAAGTGGCCTGGAGCGGCGAATTGGCGCAGGGGCGCAATGTCCTCAACCTTCGGATCGTCGCCAGACCGGGAGCCGCGGGTACACTTGAAACGGCGCTGCATTACGCCGGCAAGGACAACATTTTCAAAGTGCAAATCGTGGCTATCGAGGATGAAACATTACGGGGTGTCGTTCGCCGCCTGTTAGCGCGGATGAAACTTGTTTGAAGCTTGTTTGAGGAGTACACGGTCATGAACATGAAACTGCATCTCGCGCATGGGTGCCTGCTGGGCGCCTTGACCCTCGCCTGCGGATCCATCTGGGCGGATAATGGGCCGAAGGCGCCGCAACCGGATGTGACCATGACGGTCATCCCCAGCGGACAGGATGTGGTCAAGACAGTGGTGCAGAACATCAGCGTGCCTGCCAATGCGGGCGCGCATAAGCCGGGCCCCACGCCTCCTCCCGGCGGCAAACCCGGCAATGCCAAACAGTTCGGCCAGCAGACGGCGCAATCGGCGCAGCAAATTGAGGAGACCCAGGAGGCGCAGCAGGCGGCGCAGCACGAAGCCGATGCCAGCCGGCAGATCGGGGAGTCGGCGGCACAAGCGCAACAGCAAGCGCAGGAAGCCGCGGAAAACCAGGCACAGCAGGCCCAACAGGCGCAACAGCAAGCCCAGACGCTCAGCCATCAGCAACCCATCCCCCCGCCC
>DAHVFI010000296.1 GCA_027317045.1 Gammaproteobacteria bacterium | reverse complement strand
GGTTATGCATCGTCCATTGCCCGTGGAGGAAATCGAAATCGTGGGAAGGGTCGTGCTGGAGGTTGGCATCATTCATTTTGGGTTCTCCTTTATAGGTGTGGAGCGACTGCAATCGCCATCGGGACCATCAGCGTCGCGAGAAAGCTGAACGGGACAACGAGCTTGGGTATCCGGGTCTGCATCGGTCTGGCTCCTGGGTTTGTAGTTGCAGGGCGTTGTGGCAGCTAGCAGCCAGACCCGCCTGTGCCATAGGGTGCAAGGTAAAGCATTAATAGGGCGCTTTCAGCCCTAATTATGAGTAGACTCTTACGTATGTCTCATCCCGCTACCCGCGTCCTGGCCGTCCTGGAATTGCTGCAATCCCAGGGGCGCATGAGCGGTGCTGAATTGGCCCGGCGTCTGAACGTGGACGGCCGCACGCTCAGGCGCTATATCACGGTGCTGGAGGATTTGGGCATTCCCATCACCGCTGAACGCGGACGCCACGGTGCGTATTTACTGGTGGCGGGATTCAAGCTGCCACCCATGATGTTCACCGACGATGAGGCGCTGGCCGTGTCGGTGGGCTTGCTGGCGGCCCGCAGTCTGGGGCTCGCGGAGGGAGCCTCGGCGGTCGCCAGCGCCCAAGCCAAGCTCGAACGGGTAATGCCCGTAAACCTCAAGAGCCGTGTTCGAGCGGTGGATGAGACGGTCAAACTCGACCTCTCCCACGCCCCGTCACCGGGCGATAACGACGCTTTGGTGGTATTGACCGCTGCCGCTCAGATGCACAAGCGCGTACATCTGCACTATCGCTCTTCAAAAGGCGATGACACGCAACGCGATTTTGATCCCTATGGACTGGTTTACCGTCAAGGGCGCTGGTATGTGAGCGGCATGTGCCATCTGCGCCACGGCTTGCGTTCTTTCAGGTTGGATCGTGTCGAGAATGTACGCCCGCTTGACATCACGTTTTCGCGCCCACCGGATTTTGATACGGCAGCGCATCTTGCCTTCAGCATTGCGACTTTGCCGCGGGCCATTGCCGTGGAAGTGCTGTTGCTTACCGATCTGGAAACAGCAGTAGCGGAATTGCATCAGAGCATTGGTTTGTTTGAGCCCTATGAGGAAGGCGTATTGCTGCGTAGCCAAACCGACAGCATTGACTGGTATGCGCGACAGCTTGCGCGGTTACCATTCCCTTTCGAGATTCGCTTACCGATGGCGCTGCGTGAGGCGGTACGCGCCTGCGGTGAGCGGCTGCTGCGGATGGCTGCCGCGTGATAATCTGAACACTGATACCGGTGGCGCGCAAATCCGGGATAACAATCTGGTCTGGGTCCGAAATCGAGATGTGCGGAATCTAATCTGTTCGAGCTGGGGATGGCGTTCAAGACACTGCTGTTCATGGTGCTGCAGGCGTATATCATGCGTAAGCTTCCCCAATCGGAGCGGGTATATTTGCAGGATCAGCAGGCTATGCGTAAGACTTCGTGGCCCACCCTCCCATCTGGTGAGGGTCGGGGCCGCATGGCTCAGTGTGCCCATCGCATTCCTGGTTTATGTACTCAGGCCGCTGTTCTATATCCCACCCCCCAGGGCCGCCACCTCGAATCCGGTGAACTCCTGTGGCCATTCCGACGGAAATGAACCCATGCGCTTGCGGCCATGATGTCTACCGGCCGCTTGCGGGTGACAGAGCGAGTGGCATATGACTTATGAGCTTTATTATTGGCCCGGTATCCAGGGGCGCGGCGAATTCATCCGGCTCGCGTTGGAAGAAGCCGGCGTGCCCTACCTGGATGTGGCTAAAGATGCCGGCGGAGAAAGTGCAGCGGTCCGCAAACTGCAGGCTTTGCTTGAGGATGCAAAGACACCGCACCCGGCATTTGCGGTGCCGTTGCTGAAAGCCGGCGATCTGCTGATATCACAGACCGCCAACATCCTCATGTTCCTCGGCGCACACCATGGCCTGGCGCCGGCGGATGAGGCCGGCCGTCTGTGGACACATCAATTGCAGCTTACGGTCGCCGACTGGGCGGTGGAAATCCACGATACTCATCATCCGCTGGGCCCGACCGAGTATTACCAGGATCAGAAAACAGAAGCCCGCAAGCGGGCAGGATTATTCCTGAAGCACCGGTTGCCCAAGTTCATGGGGTATTTTGAAAGAGTGCTGGAAAAGAACCCGTCCGGAAGCGGTTTTATAATAGGTCCGGCCCTGACGTACGTTGATTTGTCCCTGTTCCAGATGGTCGCGGGATTGCGCTATGCTTTTCCCCGTAACCAATCCCGCATCGAACCGAAGTATCCAAAAGTAGTTGCATTACACGAGCGCGTGTTAAAGCGGCCACACATCGCCGCTTATCTCGCCTCCGGGCGGCGCATTCCCTTCAATGAGGATGGGCTTTTCCGTCACTATCCGGAGTTGGACGGGTGATCCGGTATCAGGAGAGTCGCGATGATGGCAGTGGACGTGATCCTTAAACGTCTTGAACAACCGGATGAGATCCGTGTCCTCAAGCTGGGCAAATTTGAAATCGTGCGTCTCGGCGGACTGACTATCGGACGGGCGACCTATCAACCCGGCTGGTGCTGTTCCAAGCATGTGGGGCCCGATATCGGCCAGGAAAGATGTTCGGTTGAGCACGTGGGCATGGTGTTGTCAGGGATCGCCACCGCCGCCTTCGCTGACGGCCGTGTGATCGAGCTCACGGCAGGAAATCTCTTCTATATCCCGCCGTTACCCCACGACAGCTGGGTGGTGGGGAACGAACCCTATGTGTCCCTGCATTTCATAGGGGCAGAAAAATACGCGGCGAAATGA
>DAHVFI010000285.1 GCA_027317045.1 Gammaproteobacteria bacterium | reverse complement strand
ATCTTGAAGAGCACGTTCTCCATCACGTAGGAGCCGTATCCGCGCGGGAACTTGAACGGCTGCCCCTTGAAGAGGACGTCGTAGAAGCCCCAGGTCTTGGCGCTGAGCACCGACGGGTAGCCCATCTCCCCGGTCTTCGCGATGAGCGCGAGGCGCACCGCGCGGCTGGTCGCATCGCCGGCGGCCCAGCTCTTGCGCGAGCCGGTGTTGGGCGCATGCCGGTAGGTGCGCAGCGCGCCGCCATCCAGGAACGCATGGGACACGGCGGCGATGATCTGCTCGCGGCTGCCGCCCAACAGGTGCGTGACGACTGCTGTGGAAGCGACGCGCACCAGCAGCACATGATCCAGTCCCACCCGGTTGAAGGAATTCTCCAGCGCCAGCACGCCCTGGATTTCGTGGGCCTTGATCATGGCGGTGAGCACCGCCTGCATGTTCAACGGCGCTTTCCCTGCCGCCGCGTTGCGGCGCGAGAGCCAGTCCGCCGCGCCGAGGATTCCTCCTAAGTTGTCCGAAGGATGGCCCCACTCCGCCGCCAGCCAGGTGTCGTTGAAATCCAACCAGCGGATCATGGCGCCGATGTTAAAGGCCGCCTGCACCGGATCGAGTTCGTAATGGGTGCCCGGGACGCGCGCGCCGCCCGCGAGCGTCGCGCCCGGCACCACCGGGCCCAGCAGTTTGGTGCAGGCCGGATAGTTGAGCGCCAGCAGGCCGCAGGCGAGCGTGTCCATGAGGCAGTAACGCGCGGTCTCATAGGCTTCTTGGCTGCTGATTTTGTAATCGAGGATGTAATCGGCGATGTCCGTCAGCACTTTTTCGGGATCGGGGCGCTTGGCGGATTTGATGTCGTGGGCAAACACTCGTATTCTCCATTACTATCGTAGGAGCGGTCGTCCCGACCGCGAATAAATTTCGCGGCGAATATCGCCGCTCCTACAAAAGTGGACTCTGGTTAGATCGGGGCTTCACTAACCCCTTTTCTCGATCGGCACGAATTTCTGATCTTCCGGCCCGGTGTAATTCGCGCTCGGGCGGATGATCTTGCCGTCGGCGCGCTGCTCGATGACATGCGCGCTCCAGCCGCTGGTGCGTGCGATCACGAATAACGGCGTGAACATGGCAGTGGGCACGCCCATCATGTGATAGGAGACCGCCGAGAACCAGTCCAGGTTCGGAAACATGTTCTTCACATCCCGCATGACGTTCTCCAGGCGTTCGGCGATGTTGAACAACTGCAGGTCGCCGGCCTCTTTCGACAGGTGTTGCGCCACCGCTTTGATGACCTGATTACGCGGATCGCTGACGGTGTACACCGGATGCCCGAAACCGATGATGATTTCCTTGGCCTCCACGCGCCGCCGGACATCCGCTTCGGCCGCATCGGGTGAAGCGTATCGGCTCTGGATTTCGTAGGCCACCTCGTTGGCGCCACCGTGCTTGGGTCCGCGCAGCGCCCCGATGGCGCCGGTGATGCAGGAATACAGGTCGGAACCGGTGCCGGCGATGACCCGCGCGGTGAAAGTGGAGGCATTGAATTCATGTTCGGCATACAGGATCAATGAGGTGTGCATGGCGCGCACCCAGGCATCCGACGGCTCGCGGCCGTGCAGCAGGTGCAGGAAATGGCCGCCCACGGAATCGTCGTCGGTCTCCACATCAAGCATGCGGCCATTGTGACTCCAGTGATACCAATAGCAGAGCATGGATCCGAGAGAAGCCAGCAGGCGATCCGCGATATCGCGCGCGCCGGCTGCATTGTGGTCGTGCTGCTCCGGCAGCACGCAGCCGAGCGCCGACACACCGCTGCGCATCACATCCATGGGGTGCGCGGACGCCGGTAATTGTTCCAGAACCGTGCGCACGGCTTCCGGAAGGCCGCGCAGCTCCTTGAGCTTCGCCTTGTAGGCGCGCAATTCCGCGCGGTTCGGCAACTTGCCATGGATCAACAGGTAGGCGACTTCCTCGAAATCGCATTTGTCGGCAATGTCGAGAATGTCGTAGCCGCGGTAATGCAGGTCGTTGCCGCTGCGACCGACCGTGGACAATGCGGTATTGCCGGCGGCGACCCCGGACAAAGCCACGGATTTTTTCGGTTTGAAACCGGGATTGATCTCGTTCATGATCTTTCTCCACACGCCGCGTGAAGGGAGATACCCCTCATCCATTCAAGCTTTGCAAGCCTGGGCCGCCTGAAAGTCCAAGGCGAGTGCTGGCCACAGGCTCAGCATCTTATCCGCCTCGCCCTCTCCTGCAAGGGGAGAGGGGGTAAAAAATCTACTTCTTGAACAATTCATCGAGCTTCTTTTCATAGCTCAGATAATTCAGAACTTCATAGAGCTCGGCACGACTCTGCATGCTGTTGAGCACGGATTTCTGGGTGCCTGTTTTTCGGAGCGCGGCATATACGATTTCCGCCGCCTTGCTCATGGCGCGGAATGCAGACAGCGGGTAGAGCGCGAGGCGCACACCGGCGGCGTGCAGTTCTTGGGTGGTGAACAAGGGCGTTTTGCCGAACTCGGTGATATTGGCCAGCACCGGCACTTTCACCGCCTGGGTGAATTGTTGGTATTCATCCAGGGTGGTGAGAGCTTCGGCGAAGATCATGTCGGCGCCGGCCGCCACATAGTTGAGCGCACGTTCGATTGCAGCTTTCTGGCCCTCGACCGCATGCGCGTCGGTGCGCGCCATGATGACAAACCTGGGATCACTGCGGCCGTCAACCGCGGATTTAATGCGGTCGCACATCTCGGCCGCATCCACCAGTTCCTTGCCGGGACGATGGCCGCAGCGTTTGGCCGCCACCTGATCCTCAATATGCAAACCGGCGGCGCCGGCGCGAATCATTTCCCGCACAGTACGTTGTATATTGAAAGCCGCGCCCCAACCGGTGTCCGCATCGACCAACAGCGGCAACTTGCTTGCGCCGGTGATGCGGTGAATGTCCTCGCAGACATCGTTGAGGCTGGTGATGCCCAGATCCGGCAGACCAAAGGAAGCATTGGCCACGCCCGCGCCGGAAAGATACAGCGCCCGGAAGCCGGCGCGCTCCGCCAACAGCGCGCTGTAGGCATTAATGGCGCCCACCACTTGCAGCGGGCGTTCGGCGTCGAGTGCTGACCAGAATCGAGCACCGGCGGTAAGGGGTTGGACCATGGATTGTCCTTGCATGCTTGCGGGCCCGGGGTGAGCGGGAGCCGGTATTTTACCGGCTTGGCGGAACCGCGTCACAGCAGCTCAACGGCGGTACACCTCGCGGGGGTGACCGACTTTCACGATCACCACGCAGATGTCAGCGTCGTTCACGGTATAAAGGCTGCGGTAATTGCCTTGCCGCAGCCGGTGTTTGTCCTCGCCACTCAGTTTCTCGGTGCCGGGCGGTCTCGGGTCTTCCGCGAGCGTCCGCATGCGCGCCAGTATGCGCTTCAGGTCGGGGTTGGGAATGGTGCGGAGGTCCTTGGCGACGGACTTCTTGAAGACAAGTTTATAGCTTGCCATGCGCCTTCAGGTCTTTGAGCAGCTGCTCGTAAGTCAGCGCAGGCTCGGCAACCCGGTCCTCGAAGGCAGCCAAATCCGCTGCGTCTTCCACCAGTGACTGGCGCACCAGCTCGTTCACCAGCTCGGAGATGGGCCGGTGGGTGCTGGCGGCCTTGAGACGCAGGGCCCGGTGCAAGTCCGGATCCAAATAAATGGTGGCACGGGTGGTCTCGCTCATGCAGACAGTTTGGCGCCTTGCCGCTTTAGCGTCAAAACGTTATCCGGTGATCTTCACCACGATGCGGCCCCGATGACGGCCTTCCAGCACCCTGGGAAACACCGCGGGCAGATCATCGAAAGGCACGGTGGTGGCCGCAATCTGGCGCAGTTTCGGCGGCCGAAGATCGCTGGCGAGACGCTGCCAGATCTTGAGCCGCAGCGGGCGCGGCGTGGCCACGGAATTTATCCCCAGCAGGTTGATGCCTCTGAGAATGAAGGGCATCACCGTGGTATGCAGCTCATGCCCGCCGGCCAAACCGATGCTGGCGATGCTGCCCCACCAGTTGGTGGTGCGGGTAAGCCAGGCGAGCATATCGCCGCCCACGTTATCAACGGCGCCCTGCCATTGAATGCGCTCCAGCGGCTTAGTGCCGAAGTTGATCTCGCTGCGCAACACGATTGAACCGGCGCCGAGTTGTTTCAGATAATCCTGGGCATCGCGCTTGCCGGTGACCGCCACCACCTCATAACCGCGCTTTGCCAGCATATTCACCGCCAACGAACCCACGCCGCCGGTGGCGCCGGTGACCACCACCGGCCCGCCTTTGGGATGCAAGCCGTTGTGCTCCAGGCGATGGAGGGCGAGCGCCGCGGTAAAGCCGGCGGTTCCCAACATCATGGCGGTCAGGGTCGTGAGCCCCGTTGGCAGTGGCATCACCCACTCGCCTTTGACGCGCGCGTATTCCGCATAACCGCCATCGCGGTCTTCGCCGAGACCGCAGCCGGTCACCAGTACCTTGTCGCCCTTTTTATAGCGGCGGTCGGCTGACGAAACCACGCTTCCGGCCACGTCAATGCCGCCCACCAACGGAAAGCGCCGGAGAATTTTCCCCTTACCGCTGGCGGCCAGCGCGTCTTTGTAATTGACACTCGAATACTGCGCCCTGATGACCACGTCGCCCGCCGCAAGATCCTCCAGCGCGATCTGTTCGAAGCGTGCCACAATGTTTTTGCCGATCTCGTGGATGCGGTAAGCGGTGAATTTCCTTTCCATGACGGACTCCGGACAGGGCAGCGGCCTGCCGGACATTATCCCACGGCACATGCAAAAAAGACGCTCCGTTGCCGGAGCGTCTTTTGTCTATCCGCAAAGCGGATTTAAGGAATAACCAACTTGGATGCCTGCTTTACAGGCAGCTCGGGTTGCGCGTCAACGCTCAACGCGTCATTAATCAGACAGCCCCTGGAAATACCAACGGCCGGTCAACATCCAATTACTGGCGCTCTGTTGATTGCTGCGGACATAACTCAGGCCCAATCCAAACTGGTCGTTAAAATTATAAATAGCCCCCACCGAGCCCAAGGTTTCTGCAGTCGTGTGGTCATGACTCAGCAAACCAGCATCGTCGTGATCTACAAACACATTGAGTTCCAGCTGGTCGAGCACCATGGCGCGGATGCCGAAGCCCAGGTCATAGCCTGACTGGGTGTCGCTGGTGGAGACGGTAAAGCCCGGGAATAGATTGGTACTCGGCCCCTGCTTCCAGTGATCGTCGGCGTAAGAAACCCGGCCCACAAAATCCACCGACTCGGTGATGGGCAGATGACCGCCGATGGTCAGGGTGTAGTCTTGGGTGAAGAAGCCGCCGGTCTGGAAGCCGCCGTTGAAACTGTTGTGCCCGTAGTCGGCAGCCGCGAACCAATTGCTATAAAAATCGTAGCTGCCGCCAAACCCGTAACCCGCGCCGCCACTCAAACCCGCGGCGCTGCTCTTGGAATAGCCCAGGTCAAGGTAATTGTAGGTGGGCACTGCCGCATTCGCGGCTACTGGGGCCGCGATCGCCAGTGCTGTTGCGATAACAAAAATCTTCTTCATTTTCATGAGCTCCATGATTATTCCGTGGTAAAGCCTAAACCATTACCTGCTGAAATGTATTTCCAAAATGTAAGAAATTGTAAGCAATCACCGCACGGCCTGATGGAAACCAACGCCGCCCTCACCCCGGGGTTGACGGCCATCTGCATCTTAAGCGGGGCTATCTATAAACATATTCCCGGTATCGCCGGGGTTGCCATTTTCGGCACGCAATGCAATTCCAGTATCAGCAGGGGTTTGTATCCGGGCGATTGGCGATCATCGCTGAGGGATTCAACCGCTACGCTTGAACTTACCGCGGCACAGCCGGATGGCGTTAGCCAACTCCATGCCCGTCTGAAAACGCGCGTCCGGGTTCTTCTGCAGCGCGCGCTCCACCACCTCCTTGAGCCGGGGTGCAATATCCGGTCTCAGGAATGTCACATCGGGCGGCGGCGTATTGGAAATCTTGAACATCAAACCGGTCAACGAGGGGGCTTCGAACGGCAGTTCGCCGCGCAGCAGCTGATACAGGGTAACACCCAGAGAATAGAGATCGCTGCGACCGTCCACTTTCTTGCCAGCCACCTGTTCGGGTGACATATAGGACGGGCTGCCGAGAATGGTACCGGTGCGGGTGCGGGCGGCATTGACGAGCGAGGCCACGCCGAAATCGGTGATCTTGAGCTGCCCGGTCTGGCGCTCATACATGATGTTGGCGGGCTTGATGTCGCGATGCACCACTTGGCGGCTGTGGGCATACTCCAAGGCTTCGGCGACCTTTATGACGACGGCCATGGCTTCATCCATGGGTAGCAGCGTCCCCGGCTTGGTGTAGTGGTCCAGTGATTCGCCCGCCAGATAGTCCATGGCGATGTAGGCCAGATCCTGATCCTCACCCACGTCATAAATCGTGACGATATTGGGATGGTTGAGCCGCCCGGCGGTCTCCGCTTCGCGGAAAAACCGCTGCGAGATCTCCTCCGGGACGCCGCCTTCGAACTCATCCTTGAATGACAGGGTCTTGATGGCCACGGTACGGTTG
>DAHVFI010000280.1 GCA_027317045.1 Gammaproteobacteria bacterium | reverse complement strand
GGCATGAGGGTTTCAAGGACAACAATCCGCAGATGAGCGACGCTGTGAAGGCCGATATGGAACAGTTCATCGCTTATTTTGGGGAGTCGAAGAAAGGCGATGTCATCACCCTGGATTACGTGCCGGGGCAAGGCACGCAGGTCAGTTGGAACGGCAACTTCCGGGGCAATATTCCCGGCGAGGATTTCCATAAGGCGCTGCTGAATGTGTTCCTCGGGCCGAAACCACCCACCGAGGAACTAAAGAAGGGCTTGCTGGGCAAGAACAGTTGAGACTAGCGGGATGCCGGCAACAGCCGGCATCTTCCTTTCACAGATATCGCCGCCAGTCGCGGGAGGCATCCGCATAGGCGATGAAGTGCGGATTGAGCAATGATTCCTTGCGGTTGTAACTTAGTGGTGTGCCGTCCACGTTGATGACCTGGCCGCCGGCGGCCAGCAGCACCGCATGGCCCGCTGCCGTGTCCCATTCCGAGGTGGGGCCGAGGCGTGGATAAATGTCCGCGGTGCCTTCCGCCACCAGACAAAACTTCAGGGCGCTGCCCCGCGATACAATCTCATGAACGCCGAGCTTTTCAAGATATCCATCCAGTAATTCACCGCGATGTGAACGGCTCGCCACCACGCGCAGCGTTTTTCCGTCCAACGGCCGCACCTGAATGGCTTGCGGCGCGGCTCCTGATTTCACGCGGTAAGCGCCGGCACCCACCACGCCGTAGTAACTCAGGTTCTCCACCGGAATGTGCACCACACCCACCACCGGTGCATGCTCCTGAACCAGGGCGATATTCACGGTGAAATCACCGTTTCTGCTGATGAATTCCTTAGTGCCGTCCAGCGGGTCCACCAGCCAGTAACTGCCCCATCGGCGGCGTTCGGAGAACGGAATCTGACTCGATTCTTCCGACAGCACCGGCAGCTCCGGGGTGAGGCGTTGCAATCCCCTGACGATGGTGTCATGGGCCGCCATGTCGGCGGCGGTGACCGGGGATTGGTCGGATTTTTTATTGACGGCGAAATCCGTAGCGTAGATTTTCAGGATGCGCCGGCTGGCCACCCGGGCGATGTCCAGCAACGGTTCCAGCATGCGCGAGTCGTCGTACCACACGTGTGATTCTCCGATTTCAGTGCGATGCCGTTATATCATACCGGCCATGCTGAAGCGCGTGAAAGCCATTGCCGACTGGTCCGGGATCGAGAGCGTGTTCCTGGACATGGATGGGACGCTCTTGGACCTGCATTTTGACAATCATTTCTGGCAGGAGCATGTGCCACTGCGTTTCGGCGAACGCCATGGAGTGACGCCCGCGGCGGCGCGCGCGCATTTGCTGCCGCGCTTTCGAGCAATGCAGGGCAGCTTGCAGTGGTATTGCCTGGACCACTGGTCACGGGAGCTGGATATGGACATCCTGGCGCTGAAGCGCGAGGTGCAACACCTGATCCAGGTGTTGCCGCACGCGCAGGAATTTCTCAACATGCTACGCATCGCCGGCAAGCGGCTGGTATTGGTCACCAATGCCCATAGCGATGCGCTGGCGCTCAAGATGGAACGCACGCGACTCGACAGCTATTTCGACCGCATGGTGTCATCCCACAGCTTCGGTATGCCCAAGGAAACCCCCGGTTTCTGGCGGAGTCTGCGGGAAATCGAAAGCTTCGACCCGGCACGCAGTCTGCTGCTGGATGACAGCCTGCCGGTACTGCGTGCCGCACGCGACTACGGCATCCACAACGTCATCGCCATGCTCCGGCCCGACAGCCATCAGCCGCCGCGGGAGATTGACGAATTTCCCTCGGTTGAGACGCTGGCGGAATTGATGCTGTGAATTGACGGTAGGAGCGGCGACATTCGCCGCGACCATCATTAAAGTCGCGCTGTATGACAGCGCTCTTACCGATAGTCGCTCCAAATGTTTCACCGTCTTACCGGCCTTCCTCCGTG
>DAHVFI010000265.1 GCA_027317045.1 Gammaproteobacteria bacterium | reverse complement strand
GATGCCCTGGAAACCCACGGCATCGGAGAGCGCCAGCAGCGAGTGATAGTCATACCAGTGGCGCGCACCATAAAGCGCCAGCGCTTCGGGAGTCATGCGTTTGTATTCCGCGATCAGTGATGCAGGAATGTCCAGATCCTGGGGCTTGTCGGCGAACACATCCAGCATCTGGTAGGCACTGCCGTCATGCCACAGCTCGATGTGCTTGTCATAGCGGCCGCAGTCGAGGGGCGAGTCCACCAGCATGGCGAGCGGCACCTCGCCGAAATCCACGCGTTGTCCATTTTGGTGCGGAGCGGGCAAGGCGGTGCCATAGCTCCAGCCCGTGGGCAGGATGATGCTCGGCTTGAAATATACCTGGTGCGAGTTGGTGTCATTCTGATAGAAGAGCACGCGGTTCCAGTTAACGATGGCGAGATTCGGGGTCGCCATAACGTCATGGGGAGCATTCGCCAGCACCCTGAACCGCACGTCAAGTGTCGATATACCTGGAGGCACGTCCACGTGGAATGCATACATATTCACCTGGTCGCGGCGCCAGCCGAGCAAGTGACCATCTGCCGAAACCTTGAGCTCGGAAATATTGGCCAGGGGGCCGGTGGGGCCGTGTTCGCCGGGAATCCATTTGGGGGAGACGAACGTGAACGGCCCCGGTTTGACCGGGATGCGCATGCGCGCGGTCATGAGCCCGCGGTCCGCATCGCGGGCATCCAGCACCAGGATTTCGGGGTTGTTCTGCGTTGCGTAAGCGATCGCGTTGGCGCTGGGTTCGCCGGCCCACGCGGGCTGAAATACGCTGAGCCACAGCGGCAGGGCGCTCAGGCTGAATACCAGGGTGAGGCGTTTCATGGATCACTCCTCTGGAGGCTATTGTTACGCAGCAGTACCGCACTGGCTGACCGGCATCGCGCGCTCGTGGAGACAGCGGGTCATTGAGGTGTGACCATAGTATGCAGGATTTGTTCAGGGCCCGGCGGCCAGCCCTGGGGCGCGCAAGACCGGCTTGCGCTACCCGGGGGAGAGCAAGTGTTGAACGGCTTCCGCCACCGCTTTGATCTGCGTTGGCGGCGTGATGGCGATGAACACCGTGTCGTCACCCGCGAGCGTCCCCACCACCCCCGGGATTTTCTGCTGGTCCAACTTGACGGCCAGCGGCTGGGCGTAACCCGGGCGAGTGCGGATGGTGATGAGATTAGGCGGCACCTGCGTGAGCGTGAAAACCGGCAGTTCCTCCGGCAACGGCTCCACCCGCTGATAACGTCCGGTTACTTTCTGGATGCCGAGTTTCTTGACATGGCGGGACAGGGTCGGTTGGGTCACGGCATGGCCGGTACGTTGGAGCAGGTCCAGGAAAACCGACTGATCGGTGATTTCCCGTTCTTCCACCAGCCGCAGGATGGCTTCATCGAGAGTCATGGTTTTGATCCTGACATTGGATGCCCGCTAAAAATTCGTGCCTGAGCGGCGAAAAACTATCACAACAGCCTTGCATTATTACGGATTAGTTTGTATAAATATGCATTATATACGAACTTCGTCTGATTTATTCACGCATGCATGCATATTTTTTAGGGGGGGAACCGGTGGAAACCGTGCTAGCACCGTTACTTCCCACCTATGCTCCATACCCGTTTCTGCTGGTATCGGGGGCCGGGGACCGGGTCTTCGATGACCAGGGCAAGGCCTACCTGGACTTCTATGGTGGCCACTGTGTGGCCAGTACCGGGCATTGCCACCCGGCGGTGGCGGCAGCCATTACCGACCAGGCCCGCAAACTGATTTTCTACTCGGCTGCCGCGCAGCTGCCCATCCGCGACCAGGCCGCGCAAACCTTGGTGGAATTTGCCGGCGCGGGCATGGCTTCGGTGTTCTTCTGCAACTCCGGCGCCGAGGCCAACGAGAGTGCCCTCAAGATCGCTCTCAAGCTCACCGCACGCAAACAGCTGGCGGCGTTTCACGG
>DAHVFI010000263.1 GCA_027317045.1 Gammaproteobacteria bacterium | reverse complement strand
CGTTCAGGATAATCAGCCCGGCGAGCTGTTCTTTTGCTTCAGCGTAGGGACCATCCTGTGCACGCCAACGTGCGTCACCCGCTGGTAAAAAGATGGTGGCCGCGGCCGGCGGCTCCAGGCCGGCGCCGTCGACGAACACGCCTGCTTCGCGCAGGGCGCACAGATAGGCGCCGATCGGGGCGAACAACGCCGGGCGCATGGCTGGATCATTGCGCATCGCGAACAGTTCTGGCGGCTCGCGGATCAACAGGGTGTAGTTCATGACGGGGCTGCTCTGTCAGCAAAGTTTATGTACCGGCATGACATTTTAGGTGATCGCCGTTGTAGCGATCGCGATGCCGCACCCACTGCTGGGCCCACTGTAAGCCTTCCTCGTGCCGGCCGAGCGGGGTAAGGTCGAGAAGATTATAGGTATTGATCAGATGATCCAGACCGCGCGCATAGGCAGAGTAGGTATGGAAGAGCGCGTTGCCCTCGCGCCAGAACACTGACAACCCTGGCAGTTCATTCATCCAGATTTTGCCGCGGGCTTTCAGTTCGGCGACCGGCATAAAGTTGTATTCGTCACTGCCGGCGGTTTCGTCCAAAGTCACATGGAAATCGAAATTGAACGAGCTGTCAGCCGAGGAAACCCAAAGAAAGGTCCAGCCCATGCGGCGCTTGAAGGCGGCGATTTTTCCGATGGCGGCACGCGACACCACCGCGAATGCGGTGTCACGCGCGGCCAGGTGTGCTGGCAGCAGTGCGAAGTTGTCGGCGAACTGTGAGCAGCTTGGACAGCCTTCCTCCCAATCCGGCTCGAACATGAAATGATAGACGATCAGCTGTGGATGCGGGCCGAACAGCTCGCGCAAGGACACCAGCCCTTGTTCACCGGCAAACGCATAATCCTGTTCGAGCCGAACCATGGGCAAGCGGCGGCGTTCGGCGGCGAGCGCATCGCTCATGTTGGTCAGTTGTTTTTCCCTGGCGAGCAGAGAACGGCGCGCGGTCAGCCATTCAGCGCGGGAAACGATGGGTACGTTCATGATCATCCTCCGATTTGCAGGAGATAGCTTGGGGAATACGGACACGTTTGCACCGGCGCAAGCACGTCGCGGCGAATGCCGTGAAGCCGCCGGTGGTTATGGATGCGGCGGCGGTCAGCACCGTCATGAGGCAGAACGGGCACATGAGCGTTGTCCAGCGATTTGACCTCGCAAGTCCGTTATGCCGCAGGCGGCAGATTGGGTCGCACTTCGATGACTTGGCCGGGCAGACGCGGCGTGCGCGCCGCCCAGTCGAGCGCCGTGTCCAAGTCCGGCACGTTGATGATGAAGAATCCGCCCAGTTGCTCCTTGGTGTCGGCGAAGGGGCCATCTTGCACCAGGCGCTTGTCGCCTTTGAATCGCAGGGTGGTGGCGGTGTCCGGCGGCTGGAGTCCCGCGCCGCTAACATAAATGTCGGCCTCGCTCATGGCTTTGATAAACGGCGGCCATTGCGACATGAATTTCCCCGCATCAGAGCCGTGAGCCTGGGCAAAGCCTTCGGGGGTGTCATATATCAGGACGGCGTAGTTCATGGTCGTTTCCTTGTTTGGCGGGCGACGGAATGTTCCCGTTCACCCCCATGACGGTTGAGAAGGGCGGATTTCGACAGGAAAAGTAAAATATTTCCCGGGGCAGCCTATTCCCCGGCGTTTACCGTGTGACTGTTTCCACCCGGTCCACGCGTCCCACCAGCAGCACGTCCGCCGGACGGCGGGCGAAGATGCCTACGCTGACCACGCCGGCGATCTGGTTGATTTCAGTTTCCAGCGCCGGCGGGTCGAGGATCGTGAGGCCGTGGACATCGAGGATCTGGTTGCCGTTGTCGGAGACGAAGCCCTGATGCCAATCCGGCCTGCCACACAGCTTCACCAGTTCCCGCACCACTCTTGGCCATGCCAAGCCCGATCATTTCGTTATGCTGGAGCTACTTAGGTTTCGAACGGATTGAGGACCGGAACGCGAGTGCCGTGGTAATGGCGTGCATTCCTGGTCACCACGGTCAGGTCATGGGTAAGAGCTGTGGCCGCGATTTGCTTGTCCAATGCGTTTTCCGGGTGAGGTACGCGTAACCGGCCCCATATCTGCGCACTGTCCACATCCAGCGGCAAAATGTTTTCCGCGTATTCGTCCAGGATTTTTTGCAACCAAGTCTCCAATTGTTGGGCCTGTCGCCCATCACCACGGTGCCGAATCAGATCAATGCCCCGCCGCAACTCGCCAACGGTGATGACCGACAGATAGGCCGATATTTGTTCTGCGTTGATACGCGCGAAGAATCGCTGTACCCCTGCATCAGCGTTACCCCGCTTGCGCACTTCGCTGATGACATCGGTATCAATCAAGTACACGAGGGACCTCTCCCGCATCCACCCGTTCGAAGTCTTTATCAGTGCCGACGTTCGGTATGCAGGCGAGTGTTTGGGCGAAGGTCTTGCGCGCGGGGCTCAGAAGTGCCCGCTTCAGAATATCCCGATGCTCTGCCTCAGCGCTGCGTTGATGGCGAGCCGCGCGCTGTTTGAGCGCCTGAACGATGCTGTCATCCAGATTGCGTACCACGAGGTTGGCCAAGTTCGTCTCCTGAAGTGAGCATGATAGCAATGATAGCATACGAACTTCAGAGTAAGGGCTGGCGGCCACGCTAAGTAATCTTTTCTACCCTGTCCGCATGCCCCACCAGCAGCACATCCGCCGGCCTGCGGGCGAACAGGCCCACGCTCACCACACCCGTAATCTGGTTGATTTGCGCTTCCAAGGCCGGCGGGTCCGGGATCGTCAGTCCATGCACATCCAGGATGTGGTTGCCGTTGTCGGTGGTGAAGCCGCTACGCCAGTCCGGCCGGCCGCCGAGTTTTACCAACTCGCGTGCCACATAACTGCGCGCCATCGGGATCACTTCCACCGGCAGCGGGAAATGGCCGAGTACGTTCACTAGCTTGCTATCGTCCACGATGCATATGAATTGCTTGCTCACCGCCGCGACGATCTTCTCGCGGGTGAGCGCGCCGCCGCCGCCCTTGATGAGTTGCAGTCGATGGTTGGCCTCATCGGCGCCGTCTACGTACACCGACAGCTCGCCCGCTGCGTTCAGATCCAGTACCGGGATGCCTATCGCTTTGAGGCGCTGGGCGGAAGCCTCGGAACTGGAGACCGCCCCATCCAGGCGGCCTTTGATGCTCTTGAGGGCATCAATGAAATGGTTAACAGTTGAGCCGGTGCCGATGCCGATTACCCGGGCGTCATCCAGCCATGTGAGAGCCTCAAGGGCCGCCCGTTTCTTGCTATCTTCCGCGCTCATGGTGGTGGATTTTCCCGCTGCTCACC
>DAHVFI010000258.1 GCA_027317045.1 Gammaproteobacteria bacterium | reverse complement strand
GTTGGGGTTGGCGACAATACCGCGGTTCGTATATTGCGCCACGGCCTGAGGATTTACTTCCGGCACCACCAGCGGAATATCCGTCTCATAGCGGAATTGCGAAGTATTGTCTATCACCACACAGCCGGTGGCAGCGGCCTTGGGTGCATATTCCGCCGATATCGCGGCGCCGGCCGAGAACAAAGCAATCCGCACTTTGGAAAAATCGAACTTTGCCAGATCCTCCACTTTTAAATGGGTATTATTGAACACCGCGTGTTTGCCGGCGGAACGTTCACTGGCCAACGCATATAGCTTGCCGACCGGGAATTTCCGTTCTTCCAGAATCTCCAGCATGCTGCCGCCAACGGTGCCGGTGACACCCACCACCGCCACATCAAATGTATCCACGCTTGCTCCGGAAAATAATCCAGGACATTGGTGCAGACTCAATATTAACGTATTTTTGCCGGAATCGGCGTAAGCGGCGGCATCACATCGGCATTCTGCGCGCGCTGACGCAGTGCATGATCAACGAGTATAAGCGCCAGCATGGCTTCGGCAATCGGCGTGGCGCGGATGCCGACGCAGGGGTCGTGCCGGCCGTGCACGCTGATCTCCGCTGCATGGCCCTGCACATCGATGCTGCGCCCCGTGAGCCGGATGCTGGACGCGGGTTTAACGGCTATATTCACTACCACATCCTGGCCGGTGGAAATGCCGCCGAGTATCCCGCCCGCGTTGTTGGAAAGAAATCCCTGCGGCGTCAGCTCGTCTCGGTGTTGGCTGCCTTTCTGGGTGACCGCGGCAAAACCACTGCCGATCTCCACGCCTTTCACGGCGTTGATACCCATCATGGCGGAGGCGATGTCGGCGTCCAGTTTATCGAATACCGGTTCGCCCCAACCGGGCGGTACGCCCTGCGCCACCACCGTCACGCGTGCGCCGATTGAATCGCCCGACTTGCGCAGCGTGTCCACGAAGCTTTCCAGTTCAGGAAGGCGCGCCGGATCGGGGCAGAAGAATGGATTGTCATCCACACTGTCCAAATTCCTGGCTTCCAGCACCAGCGGCCCCAATTGTGCGAGCCAGCCGCGAATCACCACGCCATAGCGTTCACTCAAATATTTGCGGGCGATGGCGCCGGCCGCCACCCGCATCACGGTCTCCCGCGCCGAGGCGCGTCCGCCGCCGCGATAATCGCGGCGGCCGTATTTCATCAAATAGGTATAGTCCGCGTGGCCCGGGCGGAACTTATCCTGGATAGCCTCGTAGTCTTTGGGACGCTGATCGGTATTTTCTATAAGGAGTCCGATCGGTGTGCCGGTGGTTTTGCCCTCAAAGACCCCCGAGAGGATTTTCACTTGATCCGCTTCATGCCGTTGCGAAGTATGACGCGAAGTGCCGGAACGGCGGCGGTCCACATCGTGTTGAATATCTGCTTCATTCAATCGCAGGTCCGGCGGACAGCCGTCCACGATGCAGCCCAGCGCCGGCCCATGACTTTCACCAAAGCTGGTAACGCTGAAGAGTTTGCCGAAAGTGTTACCGGACACGGCGCGCCCGCTTATCGGTTTTTTGCATAGCCGTCGCCTGCTCCGTCGTCAGCAGAAACACCTCGGCTTGGCCGCGTTCGAATTCCAGCCAGGTGAAAGGTGCTTGCGGAAATTCCTGCTCCAGCGCCCAGCGACTGTTACCCACTTCCACCACCAGTATGCCGTCGGCTGCCAGATAATCAGGTGCACCCGCAAGGATGCGCCGCACGATATTCAATCCATCGGCGCCGGCCGCCAAACCCAGCGCCGGCTCCTGCTGGTGTTCGTCCGGCAGATTTCGCATGTCTTCCGCATCCACATAGGGCGGATTGCTGACAATAATGTCGTAGCGTGCCGACGGCAACCCATCGAACACGTCGAGTTTGCGCAGCGCGACCCGGTCTTTCACATCCAACTGTGCCACGTTGATGCGTGCCACTTCCAGCGCTTCACTGGAGATATCGGTGGCATCCACCTGTGCCTCCGGAAACACATGTGCACAGGCGATGGCGATACAGCCGCTGCCGGTGCACAGATCCAGCACCCGCGCAACACGTTCAGTATCGATCCATGGTTCGAAACCCTTCTCGATCAGTTCAGCGATAGGCGAGCGCGGCACCAGCACACGTTCATCCACGTAGAAATCCAACCCGGCAAAACGCGCATGCTTGGTTATATAGGCATAGGGCTTGCGTTCCTCCAGCCGCCGGCGCAGCAATTCATAGACTGCGCGCTTTTCCATTTCCGCAAGCCGCGTTTCCAGCAACCAGGGTGGAATCTCGTGATCAAGCTGCACGCCGTGCAAAACCAGATTCAAGGCTTCGTCCACGGCATTGTAAGTGCCATGACCGAAATGCAACCGGGCGCGGTTGAACGCACTTGCACCCCAACGCACGAAATCCGCCAGGGTATGGAGCTGCGCGCTGATTTCCTCGTAGCTTTCCATGGAGTTCCCTAAAAAATGCCGCTTGTATGATAAACGAAATAGGCGGCCGTCATACTGGCATGGCATACTTTGCATATGCGCATGCCATCATGGGTGCTTTATATTGCGGCCGTGACAGGTGGTTCTTAAACACCAACCAGGCCAGAAAGACCTTCACCTACATTTCTCCCATGACTCCCGAACCCATGACGGCAGATTACCGCGCTATTGTGCGCTACCCTGGAGACCTTGATGTTGCGTAAATTATTCATACTGCTAACCATGACCTTTACGGTGTTGCCGTTCGCCAGTCAGGCGGATGGCCCGGCCGTGGTTGCCACGCATATATGGATTCGTGAAGCACCGCAGGGCGAAAGCGTCATGGCCGGTTATTTAACTCTGGAGAATCTTTCCAGCCAAATGCTCACGCTGGTCAGCGTCGTCAGCCCGGATTTCGATTCAGTGGTAATTCAACGTAGCGCGACGGCTGAGGACGTGGACAAAGGACAGCCCGCGGCGAATCTAACCATTCCTGCCCACAAGAATTTCGTATTCACGCCAGCCGGCTATCAACTGCTGTTCACCAAACCCCTGAAGCGCCTGTTCGACGGCGATTTGGTGACATTGACGCTGACTTTCTCCGACCATTCTTCACTCACCGTCATCGCGCCGGTGCGCTATGACCAACCCCGGAACTGAACAAGAATCGCGCCATGCAGGAAGGAAATACCTCATTCTCGGATTGGCTGAAGGCCGGATTGCAATACCCCCTGCCGCAGCACACCATCACACGCGCGGTGCATTGGCTGGCGCGCGTGGAGAATCCCGCCGTCAAGCATTGGCTTATTCATAGTTTTATCCAGCGCTTCGACGTGGACATGAATGAGGCGGCAGAGCCGGATGACCGTGCCTATCCCTGCTTCAATGCTTTCTTCACCCGTGCGCTGCGGGATGACGCGCGCCCGGTCGTCTCCGGAACAAAAGCCCTTGCCTGCCCGGTGGATGGCTGCGTAAGCCAGGTCGGCGAGATCAGCCAAGGCCGCATTTTCCAAGCCAAGGGCAGAAACTTTAGCGTGCTGGAATTGCTGGCAGGCAATGCGAGACTGGCGAATACATTCGCCAGCGGAGAATTCGCAACGCTGTACCTATCGCCCCGGGATTACCACCGCATCCATATGCCGCTGGACGGCAGCTTGCGGCACATGCTGTATGTGCCCGGCCGCCTGTTCAGTGTCAATCCGCCTACGACCCGCACTGTGCCTAACCTGTTCGCGCGCAATGAACGCGTGGCTGCGATCTTCGACACGGCTGCCGGCCCCATGGGTGTGGTAATGGTCGGAGCGCTTAACGTCGGCAGCATCGAAACCGTGTGGGCCGGCGAAATCACACCGCCGCGCCGTAACCAGGCGCGCGCCTGGAAGTACCAGGACAATGAAGTGACATTGAAAAAAGGCGCGGAATTGGGGCGCTTCAACCTGGGCTCGACGGTGATTCTGCTCTTCAGCCAGCGGCGTATCCGTTGGGAAGCGCGCCTGGAAACCAGCGCAATCGTGCGCATGGGTCAAGCCATCGGCAGTTTGATTTGACCTAGCGCAGTGTTTCCAGAAAAACCGCCGTTATTCTCTCCAAACTGATCCGATCTTCCTCGTCGAAGCGCGCCAGCTTGGGGCTGTCAATATCCAGCACGCCCAACAATTCACCATTCCTGATTAACGGCACCACTACTTCCGACAGGGACGCCGCATCGCAGAAGATGTGACCGGGAAATTGGTTCACATCCGGTACCACGATGGATTCGCGCTTCAACGCCGCCGTGCCGCATACGCCTTTGCCCAGGGCGATGCGCACACAGGCGGGCTTGCCCTGGAACGGCCCTACCACCAGCTCGCCGTCCTTGAGGAAATAGAACCCGACCCAGTTCACGTCCGGCAAGCTGTGGTACAGCAAGGCGGAGAGATTGGCGGCATTGGCGATGAGGTCGTGCTCGGCATGCAGCAGACTGCGGGCTTGCGCGCTCAGTTCCTGATATAACGCGCTCTTGCTTTCTGCCCGGGTTGTCTGCAATTCAAACATGCGTGAGCATCCACAAGTTTCGGTTTATTGGGGTTTGCAAAAGCAATAGGCGTATATGCCGCGTGGGTCGCTGAACACCTTGAAACTGTTCGCCAGACGCAGCATTTCTCCGTACCAAGGTGTGCCGCTGAAGTCCGGCGTCGGCAGCAGACTGAAATCCAGATTTGGATTCAGACTGGCGTCGCTGTCGTTGGCCATGGCGATGAGCAGCCGATCCGTCAGGTTCAGGGGCCGCTCGATATAGCGCACCGAGTAATGTGATCCGAGCTTGGCGAGCTTGGCGGCCGCCGCCACGGCGTCCTGCAGATTGCCGAACTTATCCACCAGACCGAGACGCTTGGCATCCTCGCCGGTCCAGACACGGCCCTGGCCGATGCTGTTGACCTCGGCAACGCTCATGTGCCGGTTGTGTGCCACCCTGGTAATGAATTCCTGGTAGCCGTTGTCAATGTCGAGCTGGAAGGCCTTTTGCATGAGTACTGACATCGGACGGGTAACGTCGAAAGCATCACTCAGAGGCGTGGTGCCGACACCGTCGGAATGCACGCCGATCTTGGCGAGGGTCTTCTGGAAGGTCGGGAACAGGCCAAAGATACCGATAGAACCGGTGAGCGTCGTGGGGTTGGCGTAGATTTCATCACCGGCCATGGAAATCCAGTAGCCACCGGACGCAGCCACGGAACCCATGGAGACAATCACCGGCTTGCCGGCCTCCTTGGTGAGTTCGATCTGGCGCAGGATGAGATCGGAGGCGAAGGCGCTGCCACCGGGGCTATCCACACGCAGCACCACGGCTTTGATGGAATTGTCGTAGCGCGCCTTGCGGATCAGCTCGGACGTGGAATCACCGCCGATGCTGCCCGCCGGCTGATCGCCCGGCATAATGTCGCCTGCGGCCACGATGACTCCCACCGCATTGCCGGCCGCACGTTGCACTCCCTCAGTCACGGCTTGCAGATAATTACGGAAATCAATCTGGCGGAAGGTGTGATTGGCTTCACCCACCACCTTGGTCACCGCCGCCGCCATCTGATCTTCGCTGTCAATTTTATCCACCAACCCGGTTTTCAGGGCCAGGGCGGCACTGTCGCCGCCTACCGCCGCCAGCTCCGTGTCGGTGTTGTTTATATAGTTGCTGAGCGCATCCGATTTAAGGCCGCGGGCCTTGGTCACGTCCTGCTGATAGGCATTCCAGAGCTGATTCACAACCCCGCCCCAGTCGCTGCGGGCATCCGGCGACATGCCGTTCAGCATGAGCGGTTCCACCGCGGACTTGTATTTACCCACGCGGAAAATGTTGACTTCCACCCCCAGCTTGTCGAGCGCATCCTTGAAGTACGGCTGATAGATGCCGTAACCGTGCAAGAACACCTGACCCTGGGGGTGAATGAATACCGTGTTGGCCATGGAGGCCAGGTAATACTGGCTTTGGTTATAGGAATCCCCCAGCGCGAACACCGGTTTGCCGGTCTTCTTGAAATCCCGGATGGCGCGGCCGATATCCTGCAGATCACTCAAGGCGGCACCGCCAAGGAAACCGCCGCCACCCATCTCATCGGTTTCCAATACCAGCGCCTTGATACGATGATCATTCTTGGCATGCTCGATAGCCGCAACCACATCGCGCAGTCGCGTCTGTGGGCGCTGTTTCTGCCCCAGCAACCTGGCAATGGCGCGCTGCGCGGGATCGCCGGAATACTGTTCCACCAGACTGCCCTGCGGGTCCACCACCAGTGCTGCGGACGTGGGCACCGCAGGTCTGTGTGAACCGAACACCGCCACCAGGATAGCGATGACGATAAAAGTGATGACCAGGTCTATCACCAGCCGGCAGAGAAAATCCCACAGGTGCCAGGTACCGCCGAAAATTTGCACCAAGAAGTTCTTATCGCTCATGAGGGCTTCCGGATTTAAAAGAGATGAATTTGTGGTTAAGTTGATGCGTGGCCGCGTACTTTATTATGCGCTCAGCGGCTCGCGGGCGGCAGTATTATCCAACCGCTCGATGATGCGCGGCAGCCACTCCGCGTGCTCCGGTTTCATCAGGCATGAACGTAAGGCGGTAACGGTTTCCGCATCGCGTGCCAGCCGCGGCCACCAGGCGGCGGCCAGTTGGTTCGGCACGCGCAACAGCGCCAGATGCAGTTGCCGCTGGGCAGCTCCATCAAATACCGCTTGAGCGCGCCGGCTGGCGGCCTGCCTGCCCGGCGCCGCCATTGTCCAAACAACGATATCCAGCTCCGGCGCAGGCCCGGCAAGATAGCGCGCGCTGTTTGCCAAATGCCGGTGCAACGCCAGTGCCGTCCGGCGCGAGGCCTCAAGACCCCGCGCGAATTCACCGCCTGGCACCATCGGCAACAATTGCTGGGTGGCCCACAAGGCTACCGCCGCCGCTCCCGGGCGGGAACATTCCAGGCTGATCTCGCCAAGATGCAACTCTGCCGAGGTGAAATAGGTATAGGGGGATTCGTGTTTGTAAAAGCGGCCTTCTGACGGATTCCTCAACAGCACGCAACCGCAACCATAGGGCTGCAAACCGTGTTTGTGGGGATCCACCACGATGGAATCCGCCCGCGCCATGGCTTCAAAGGCGGCGTGTGTTCTGCCATCCAGATTGTCGGCCAGGGTGAAATAGCCGCCATAGGCCGCGTCCACGTGCACGCGAAATCCGTAACGCTCGCGCAATTGCATAATCTCATGCAACGGATCCACGGCACCCAGGGCAGTGGTACCGAGCGTCGCCACCACGGTGCCGGCTGATTCATGTTTAAGAGCATCCTCAAGCGCGTTCATGTCCATACACCCAGCCGCGTCCACCGCGACGCTCTTGAACGGTAGCTGCAATACTTCGCACATGCGTGCGTGGGTGTAATGCGCTTGCTCCGAGGCCAGCACCAAGCCTTGCGCACGCGCCTGTCGCGCCACCCACAGCGCCTCCAGGTTGGCGATGGTGCCGCTGGTGCACAGATGGCCAAGATGGGTTGTATAGCCGAACATGTGCGCAATATTAGCGACCGCTTCTTTCTCCATGGCGGAGCTGGCGCGGCCGCCGTCCAAGGCATGGTTATTGGGATTGATGTAGAGCGCCAGCATATAGGCAAGCCGTGCCACCGGATGTGGCGGTTTCAGCATCTGACCGGCGTACAGTGGATGGGGATACGGAAAATTGTCCTGCATACGCTGCGCGATTTCTCGCAATACTGCACGCAGAGGCTCCGGCTGCGTTGCGGGCGTGAATTCCGGCAACCCCTGAAAACCCTGATCCAGAATAACCAGGGCTTCATCAAGATATCGCAGGGTGTTTGGTTCAAACATGGAGATATACGCGGGTTATCGCCATTACGGCTTAGGAGTCGGCTTGGCCTGGGGCATCAGCATGAGTTGTTGCATAGCGTGCCGCAACAATGCCTGTTGCGAGGGATCGCTGGTGGCGTTCAACAACCCTTGATAGAGGTTACGCGCGTCTTCGATATACCCCGCCTTGGCAAGCATCTGCGCCGCCTGATAACGCGCACTTTTGGCCCATTGATCCATGGAGTAAGGGTCCACCAGGGTTGCAGAACGCAAATACAGCTCCGCCGCCTGGGGGTAATCCTCCAGGGCTTTATAGGAGTCCGCGATCCAGAACAGCAGTTGGCGCTGCTGATCCGAGGTCAGATTCGGCTGCAACAGCGCCTCGAAGAACGGAATCGCATCCCGGTTACGGCCGATGGTCTGCAAATCAAACAGCACCGGCAACACCTCGCCGGGATCCACCGGCGCACCGCCGGCGAATAGAGTCTTGAGTGCCTGGATGCCCGCATCCGGTTGGCCGCCCAAAATGAACACCCGCGCGCGCTGCAATTGCCAAGCCAGCGGATCGGTGTCCGGCGGCGGCTGATCCAGGCCTTGCATAAGCTTGGAAGCCAAAGGGATATCGGGAATTGCCAGCACGTCATTGACCAGAATGTAGCGCACATCCGCTGGAATAGTGCTTACCGTCTTGAAGCGCTTGGAATCCAGATACAGATGCCGCAGCACAACTGCGCCGTATTTTTGTTTCTGGATGAGGCTGGCGAATTGCCAATGAGCAACGCCCTGCTGCTGGATAGTGGGTGCGTTGAAGGCTACCACGCTGAACAGGGCGCAGGCGCGTACCGGGCTGGAGTCATAGCGATTGGATGCGGCCAGATACCAAGCCTGATCGTCGCCTACAACCAGTTGCAACTGATTGCCCAAATCCTCGCCGTAACTCACATACGCATCCCAGAGCATGTCGGGCGTAATTGCGAACACCGGATCTTGGTCCAGGAGCCCTGGTTGCAGTCCCAGACCATTCTGCAATGCCTGGATACGTGCCACCGGATTGTTGAGCGACTCGGCGGCCTCGGCGGCGATGAACCAGGCATGCGTGCGCTGCGCTACCGGGAGTTTACTGTTGCTGCCGATAGAGTCGGCCTTTTGCATGACTTCGGCCGGCGGGCTCGCGCCCGTGCGCAACAGGGCAAACAACCTCAACATGTCGGCGTCCGTGCCTTTGCTGCCTTGCAGCACATCCAATGCCGCCTGCGGTTGTCGGGTACGCAGGAACAAGCGTGCTTCCAGCAGCGGCCAATTGCCCGTGTCCTGGGGGTAGTCCTGGCGGTAACGGATCACCGCCGTCTGGGCATCGTCGAGACGCTGGTCCGTAAGATAGCTGCGCAATACCAACTGCCGCAGTTGGCTCAAGGTCTGATCATCGGGGGGAGACCGTGTACTCCAGATGAGTCTACGCAGAATTTCTCGGGCTTCATGGCCTTTGCCGAGTTGCAGCCAGGACGCGGCCGCCTGCATGGCCCCCCATTGGCGGAAATCCGTCCCGATTGCTGCCGGCAAATGCTGCGCACGCGCGATAACGGCCTGCCAGTTTCCGGTGGATTGGTAGAGATAGATGCGCTCACGCTCCCAAGTCATCCAACCCACCGCGTCCTGAGCGAAGTCCGGCTGGTCGCGGTCAATGAATTGCAAAGCCAGATGCGGTGCGCCCGCCGATGCGAACCCGCTGATGTCCCGCAATGTCGGCGTGGCGTTCAGGTTGGGCGCCGGTTGCAGCCGCGCTGATGCCGGTTTTGCGGGCGCGGACACTGAAGACGCCGAATCCGCGCAGTTCGATGCGCTCGCCGGCAGCCAGAGCCTGCTTGAGGCCCTCGAAGACGGTATCCACGGCGGCTTCCGCCTTGGTGCGCGGGAGGCCGGTGCGCTCGATGACGTGATGGACGATGTCCTGCTTAATCAATGGGGTAACCTCGCTGTCGCGACTGCATTCACTGTACTAC
>DAHVFI010000256.1 GCA_027317045.1 Gammaproteobacteria bacterium | reverse complement strand
GCAGATCGGCGGCCAGAATCAACGAGTAATCCGCACTGGGGGCGGCGGCATCACCGTTAATGTCTTTGATACCGTTGGTCAGGACAACCAGATAAGTACTGCCGCCTGCCAACGGCTTGCAGGGCGTGATGTTGAGCACCGTGCCGCCGGAATCGCTGGCGGAGGACACGCCGACGGTGTAATCGGTGGTGGATGCGCTGCAATCCGCGCCCGGTACCAGCGGCGTGCCACTCTTGGTGTAGTCAATGACCTTGGTCTGAGGATCAGCCGTGACCTTGAATACCAATACGTCACTGGTGTTCAGACTTTTGGCGTCCAGCGACTCAGTGAAGTAAGCATTGACGACCGATTGGGTACCGAAGCCGTCCAGATGATTCATGGCCAGGGTCGGTGCATTGGCCGGATTGCTGGCGCCACTCGCCAGCACTGGAATGTTCAGGGTGCCGGTAGTGCTGCCGTTGAAATACAGATCATTAGGGAATGGTCCGATACCGCTCAATGGCGCATAGCTCGCCTGGAAAGCCGCACTCTGGCTGCCATTGGTGTTGGTAGTGGAATTATTACCATGGACACAAGCGGTAAGAATCAGGGCAAGGGTGGTGAGCAGGACCAGCGCGCGCTTATTCATTTGTTTTCCTCCATAAACGGCGATTTAGGGTACGCTGGAGATGCGCCGTCACGCAAGCATAACTGTGCCGGCGCGCAAAATCTGGCCAACCCACTGAATTTCGTGGATTTCCCGCATGTTTAACCCCGGCCGCGGCTATAAAAATGAATTCCGCATCATCGCCGGGCAATGGCGCCGGCGGCGGCTCAAGTTTCCAGCGTTGCCGGGTATCCGGCCGTCCCCGGACCGGGTGCGGGAGACCTTGTTCAACTGGCTAATGAACCGGATAGCGGGAGCTCGTTGCCTGGATCTGTTCGCCGGCAGCGGCGCACTCGGCTTGGAAGCGCTGTCGCGGGGGGCGGCGAGCGGGGTGTTCATAGACCAGGAGCGCCAAGTGGCGGAGGCCCTGCGCGCGCACCTGGAATCCCTGCATGCTGCCAATGGCGAAGTGCTGCAATCCGAGGCGCTGGCTTTTTTGCGCGGTCCGAGACAGGTGTTTGATATCGTGTTTTTGGATCCGCCCTTCGCATCCCCGTTGTTGGCGGAAGCTGCAAGCGTCCTGGAACAACACGGCTGGCTGGCCCCGCAGGCTCACATCTATACGGAATATCCCGCGGATTTTGTGCCGCAATTACCCGATACCTGGGAGGTAATCCGTGAAGGCCATGCAGGCCGCGTGGGTTTCGCCTTGGCGCGGCGCACGACCACAAAACTTGCCCAAGACTGAAAAGCCCGCTATACAGGCGTTACAAGGAGACCGCATGCCCGTCAGCATTCTCTATCCCGGCACTTTCGACCCCATCACCAACGGCCACACCGACATCGTGCGCCGCGCGGCGCGGCTGTTTGATCGAGTGGTGGTTGCCATTGCCGCCAATCCCGCCAAGACGCCGGCGTTTCCACTGCAGGAGCGGGTGGAGCTGGCGCGCGCCGCACTCAAGGACATCAAGAATGTGGAGGTTTGCGGTTTCGCGGAACTCACCGTGGCATTTGCTCACAAGCAGGGTATCAAGGCGATCCTGCGCGGCCTGCGCGCGGTCTCGGATTTCGAATTTGAATTTCAGCTGGCAGCCATGAACCGGCATTTGGGCCCGGATGTGGAGACTATCTTTATGTCGCCGGCGGAACAATTCACCTTCATCTCATCGAGTCTGGTGCGCGAAATCGCCACGCTCGGCGGTGACGTCTCGCAGTTCGTGCATCCGGCGGTCATGAAAGAATTGGTCAAGCTCAAGAAGCGCTAAACTAGCGCGCTGGATTTCCACGGAATCGAGATGGCGCTTAAGATCACCGATGCCTGCATCAATTGTGACGTGTGCGAGCCCGAGTGCCCAAACCACGCCATTTCCCAGGGTCAGGAAATCTACGAGATCGATCCGAACCTGTGTACCGAGTGCGTCGGGCATTTCGACACGCCCCAGTGCCAACAGGTTTGCCCGGTGGACTGCATTCCCCTGGACGAGGATCACCGCGAAACCCGTGAGGCATTGCTGGCGAAATACCGACGCCTGACCGGCAAAATCTGACTGCGTTCCGTTAATAAAGCGAGGCTTTAATAAATGAAAACCAGACTTGGCGTGTTGCTCGGCTTACTGATCCTGCCGTTGACGCTATCGGCCGCGTCGTTCAAGCCGGGCCACGACGCCGTGGCCAGTGCTCAGCCGTTTGCTACCAAGGCCGGCATGCAGGTGCTGGCCAAGGGTGGTAACGCCTTCGACGCGGCGGTAGCGGTAAGCGCGGCGCTCGCGGTGGTGGAGCCTTACAGTTCCGGTATCGGCGGCGGTGGTTTCTGGCTGTTGCATGTGGCCAAGGACAATCGCAATACTTTTATAGATGGCCGTGAATACGCGCCAGCGGCTGCCACCGCCACTATGTATCAGGACAAGAACGGCGATGTGATCAAGGGCGCATCGCTTAATGGTCCGCTGTCCGCTGCCATTCCCGGCGAAGTAGCGGCGCTTGCTTACATCAACAAGCATTACGGCCGACTGTCACTCGCGCAGGATTTGGCGCCAGCCATCAAATTGGCGCACGACGGCTTTCCGCTGGACCGGATGTTCCACGAAATGATCGCGAACCGTGTGGACAAGCTGAAGCAATGGCCGGCGGCCGCGGCGGTGTTCATGCCCGGCGGACAGGTACCCCCCACCGGCTATATTTTGAAGCAGCCGGACCTGGCCCGAACCCTAAAATTAATCGCCAATGAGGGTGACGCGGGTTTTTATAGAGGCAGGCTTGCCAGGGAAATGGTGGATGCGGTGCGTGCCAACGGTGGTATCTGGTCCCTGGAGGATTTGCGGGATTACAAAGTCGTGCTGCGCCAGCCACTGGTCGGCGAATACCACGGCATGAAAATCATTTCCGCCCCACCGTCATCTTCCGGCGGGGTCGTGCTGCTGGAAGCACTCAATATACTTTCAGGTTACGACCTGAGCCATGACAGTAATCTGATGCAAAAGCATTTCATCATCGAAGCCATGCGTTACGCCTACCGCGACCGGGCCGAATACCTGGGTGATCCGGCGTTCGTGAAAATGCCTATCAAAAGATTATTGAGCCCGTATTACGCCGCCGGATTGCGTGTTTCCATTCTGCCGGACAAGGCGACGCCCAGCAGCGATTTGGCACCGGTGGCAGCGGGGGCGCCGGAAAGCCATCACACCACGCATATTTCCATCCTGGATAAGGACGGCAACCGCGTGGCCGCGACCTTCACGGTTAATTTTCGTTTCGGCAGCGGCTTCATGCCGCCCCATACCGGCGTGATTCTGAACGATGAGATGGATGATTTCGTCTCGAAGCCCGGTGTACCCAACGGTTTTGGCTTGGTAGGCAACAGCGCCAACGCCATCGCGCCGCACAAACGGCCGCTTTCCAGTATGACTCCTACTTTCCTGGAGACACCGCACGGACTCGCGATCCTTGGCACGCCCGGCGGCGGCCGCATTATCAGCATGGTGCTGCTGGGTACGCTTGATTATTTCAATGGCGGCGATGCCACAAGCATCGTCAGCATCCCGCGCTATCACATGCAGTACTTACCGGATGTTGTCTTCTACGAACCCGGCGCGTTCACACCGGACGAAGTCACCGGCCTTGGCAACATGGGCTATACACTCCAGCGGGTGACTCCCTACGGCAATATGCAGGCCATCACCTGGGATTACAAAACCGGCAAGCTGATGGCGGCTGCCGACCCACGCGATATCGGTACGGCGGAAGTCCGGTAGCAGCGCACTGTTGTGGGAGCGGCCGTCCCGGCCGCGATGGTTTTGGAGTCGCGGCAAATGTCGCCGCTCCCACGCTGTCTTTTCGCCGGCCTGTGATGGAATTCCTGCCAAGCTCCGGTATGCTCTCTCCCCATGCCCATGCC
>DAHVFI010000250.1 GCA_027317045.1 Gammaproteobacteria bacterium | reverse complement strand
CTGGGTTTACTGGGGCGGCCATTTAGGCGTGACTCTGCTCCACAGCCTCTTCCGCCACCCCACTTTCATGCGGATGTTCAGCCTGCGCGGACGATGATTTTTTCGCAAGCGCAGCGCCGATAAATTGCGCTTACAGCTGCTTCACCCCCTCGCCACGATCAACGGTGATCCAATGCGTCCCATCCCGGGACACCTGAATCTCCACATCTACCTCGGTGGATGATGTATAGCGGTAGACGATGCGCTCGCTGATCTTCTTGCCGTGATCCTCATCCTGACCGTATTCAGTCCAGATATTGCCCGCGATAGCCATCTTTGAGATGAAAGGCCGTGAACCGGTCTGGCCATCGGCGAACAACTCATAATGCCAGTAGGCGTGGTCTTTGCGGTTGTAGGTATCCACCACTAAGGATTTAACAGTTTTGCCGGACCATACATTGGCGAAGCTGCACAACAGAAACACCCGATCGTCAGACCAGCGGCAATCCTCATTCCAAGTCCAAGCTCCGGCCTTGCCGAATGGGGTTGCCAACGTCTTGCCGTGGAATTCCCAATGGCCCACGAAGATATTCAGTTGCTGAAGTTCCGGGGAAAGCGGCTGGTTGTCCGCCGCAACGGCTGTACTGAGCGCACAAAAGATGGCGAGCATTGACAGAAATACGATGTGCTTCATTTAAGTTCCTCGGAACTGCGTGTCTGGAAAATTTTTAATTGATTGACATTTGCCGATGATTATTGCACAAATTGCATGGTTAAAAAACATTGCATTCGCCGCACCTCAACCCTTATCCATCAATTTCAGTTTGCGTAGGCCAAGATACAACGGGTAACTGATAATCAGACACGCCAATGCAATCAATGTGTGACGCCGGTCGCTAACGATCACGCCCGCAAGAAACACCAGCCCGATCAGGATCGCCAGCAGGGTGGTCCACGGGTAACCCCAGGCCTTGTAAGGACGCGGCATGGCGGATTCGCGCCGGCGCAATACCATCAAGGAAACATACATCAGCAGGTAATTCACCACCATGAATACCGCGATCACCCCCAATACCGCTTTGAAGGTCCCGGAGAACATGAACGCGCAGGCCACCGCAGTGCCGAGCAGCATCGCGATTGTCGGCGTTCCACCGCTATTCACGATGGTCGCCTGTGGCACGAACAGCCTGTTATGCCCCATAGCCAGCAACAAGCGCGCCGAAATCAGAACTTGGGCATTGATGGTGCCCAGCAACGAAATCATGACGATAGCGGTAATGATCAGATTGCCGCGCTCACCGAAAAGCACTCGGGCCACGGCGCCGCCAACAAACGGCGCATTCGCCATCCTGGAAATCGGCAATACCCACAGAAATGCCAGGTTGAGCAGCAGATACACTGCAATGATCAAAAGCACGCTACGAAATATGGCACGTGGGATATCGCGGCCGGGATTACACAACTCTTCGCCGAAGAAACATACATAGAAATAACCGTTATAGGTGAAAATGATGCCCTGCATAGCGAGAATCAGGGCGATCATGAGCGCCGTACCGTGCGGTACGGCAAGGGCGGGAATCCCAGAAATTGCTGAATGGGGTATAACGAATGCGGCGATAATTAAAGCGGTAAAGGCGAACATCTTTACCAGCGTAACGATTGTCTGGATGTGACCGCCCCAGCGCACGCCTTGCCATTGCAACGCTACCAGCCCGAACAGTACTGCGAATGCGACGATGAGTGCATGGCCGGTGAGTGCCGGTACCAGTACAGGTGCATATTCACCAATGAGCAGCGACAGCGCCGCCTGCACGGCGCATACCTGGATCCAGTACGTATAACCAACAAAGAAGCCGGCATAGTCTCCCAAGGCCCGGCGCGCGAATACATAGGGGCCGCCGGTTCGCGGCATCATGGCGCCGAGTTCGGAGAACACCGTGGCGCCCAGCAGCGCGTTGACGGCACCGAACACCCACACCGCCATAAACAACCACCCATTCGGCAGCAGCGCGGCGATATCGCCCGGCGTACGCAGAATGCCGCCGCCGATGGTTGTGCCGATGCCGATGGCCAGCGCAAACGCCATACCAAGCACGCGCAGCAGATGGCCCTTGGGAGCATCAGAAGGTGCTTTCATGGCCTTAGATTGCATTTAATCCCTTTTCAACGGAATCGATCGCCGTCACGCTTCAGTCAGCGGCGGCGTGGAAAGTTCGAAGCGCCACAAACGCACAGCGCACTCATTGCGGAATCATTGCTTTCGGCGTGTATGGCAATCCCATTTTCTTGAGCAGCGCCTGGAAGCGCGGGTCGTTGCGCAGCGGATCGAAGGCCGGTATCCACAACACTCGCCCTACCGTATTATCACAATTGTTTTTGGCCATGCAGATTTTCAATGCGGCCAGCGCACGATCTGGCTGGCCCAGCCTGGTCAACCACATCGCACGGATTATTTGATCATTTCCCTGTGCTGACACTGGCTCCAGGCTCCGCACGGCCGCGACACGCTGTGTAGGATCGGCAATCCCGCGCACCAGCAGCGCTGCCGCGTCTGGATCCGCGCCTGATAATTTCGCGGCGATGCGTGCCTGAATTTCCGCTTGTGGATAACGATGACGCGCGACATCGACTGTTTCCGCAACCAAGTGTGTAAGAATCAGATCCGGACGCGCTGCCAGCGTACTATTGATCTGCGCCGCAGCTTCGTCGAATCGATGCAATGCTAAGAGGGCAAGAG
>DAHVFI010000239.1 GCA_027317045.1 Gammaproteobacteria bacterium | reverse complement strand
TGCATTATACAGAGTCCGCCAAGGACCTCATGGAGAATCAATGTACGCGGCTGAAAGGCGCAGGATTACCGCGGCCGATACGTACCAGTACCGATGCGCCATCCGATAGATCCACCACGGTAGTAGGTTCGAAACCACAGGGGCCGCCGTCAATCACCAAGTCGACCCGGTGTTCGAGACGCGCGCGCATGTCACTCGGATCAGTGAGGGGCTCTGCTTCGCCCGCCAGCATCAGCGTCGAACTCATGATGGGCTCGCGCAACTCCGTCAGGATAGCCTGCGAGATGGGATGCTGAGGTATGCGGATACCGATGGTCTTGCGTTTGGGGTGCTGCAAGCGTCGTGGCACCTCGTGGGTGGCGCGTAGGATAAAGGTATAGGGGCCGGGGGTATGGGCCTTGAGCAGCCGGAAGGTGGGGTTATCCACCCGCGCATAGGTTGCGATTTCCGACAGGTCGCGGCACACCAGAGTGAAATTATGAGTGGGCCCCGCGCCGCGTATGGCGCGGATACGCTGCATAGCCTCTTTGTCACCCACCAGACAACCCAGGGCATAGCACGAATCGGTGGGGTACACCACCACCCCGCCGCTGCGCAGGATAGCCACGCTGCGTCGTACCAGCCGCAGTTGCGGGGTTTCCGGATGGATGCTGAAAAACTGGCTCATGGCCCCTCAAACATGCCTGCGCCGGTCACCGGCGTGGAAATGGATGCGTTATCATAACGAACCTTAACTGTGTACCGTGTGTATGTCTTCTTTCCTGGAATTCCTGCTGCTGGCGGCCTTTTTTACCAGCTATCTCTGGAAGGGCATTTTCTTCGCCACCGGCGTGCTCATGGCCGGCAGCGTGCTGGTGTTGGCGCTGTCCTACTGGCGCACCCGCAAATTGAAGCCCCTGCCGCTGGCCGTCACCATCCTGGCGCTGGTCCTGGGCGGCGCCACCTTGCTGCTGCATGACCCCGCTTTCATCAAATGGAAGTTCTCCGTCGTCGAATGGCTGTTTGGCAGCGTGTTTCTGGCTACGAATTTCATGCGCCAAACACTCATAGAGCGCATGCTGGGCGCCCAGGTCAAGCTCCCGGTAGTCGCATGGAAGCGGCTCAATCTGATGTGGGCGGGGTTTTTTCTGTTGCTGGGAAGCGTGAATGTCTATGTGCTGTATCATTTCGATACCGCCGATTGGGTCAAATTTAAGGTCTGGTGGTCGACCGGCGCCATGCTGGTGTTCGTGCTGCTGCAGGCGTTCTACATGAGCCGGCATATGGACATGGGAAAAGCTTGATGTGGTACGCCATCCTCTCCGAGGACGTTAGCGACAGCCTCCAGAAACGCGCGGGCGCACGTCCTGCCCATCTCGAACGGCTTAAGGAGTTGCAATCTCAGGGGCGACTGCTTTTGGCCGGGCCGCACCCGGCAATCGATGCCCAAACACCGGGACCCGCGGGTTTCAGCGGTAGCCTGGTGGTGGCCGAATTCGGTTCCTTGGATGCAGCCCAAACCTGGGCGGATGCGGATCCCTACCTGGCAGCGGGTGCGTATGCGCGGGTGCTCGTGAAACCCTTTCTAAAGGTGCTGCCGTGAACATTGCTTGTCAGTCCCCGAGTGGGGATGAGCGCATGGAACGTTTGCGCCGGCAGCTGGAATCCAGTTTCCACCCCTTGGAACTGAACATTCAAGATGACGGCGTACAGCACAGCGGTCATGCTCACGAGGGCAATGGCCATTTTTCGGTGCGCATCGTTGCGTCCGCGTTTGCAACCCGATCCCGGTTGCAACGCCATCGCATGATCTATGCAGCCTTGGGTAATTTGCTGCAGACTGACATCCACGCCCTGAGCATCAAGGCGCTGGCCCCCGGAGAACTCCACTAACTTTATACACCACGAGGAACTTCCATGCGCATCGCATTTCGTCCCATTCTGCTTATTTTAGCAGTGGCCGCCCTGGCCGCTTGCGGCGGCAAATCGACCACAGCCGACACCTCCAGCGTGTTGGCCACCGTCAATGGCGTTCCCATCACTAACGACGTGTTCCGCGCCTATGTGCGCAGCCTGGCCGGCGGCCAGGAACCGCAGTTGGATGCACAGAAGCATGCCTTGGTGCTGAACCGTCTCATAGACATGGAAGTTCTGTCCCAACAGGCACAGAAGGCAGGCTTGGCCAAGAAACCGGAAGTGGCGGCTGATCTCAATATCCAGAGAACCGGCCTGATGGCTAACCAGCTGGTGCAGCAATACCTGGCCCAGCATCCGGTCACCGATGACCAGATCAAGGCCGAGTATGCACAGCGCATCAAGGCAATGCCAGGCACCGAATACCGCGCGCGCCACATTCTGGTGGCCAGTGAACAGCAGGCCAAGGACATCATCAACCAACTGAACCATGGTGGGAATTTCGCCACGCTGGCAAAGAAATACTCCACCGATGCATCCAAAAGCCAAGGCGGCGAACTAGGCTGGTTCAGCCCGGACCAGATGGTACCGGCCTTCTCCCAGGCCGTGGCGCAGCTCAAAAAAGGTGAATACACCAAACAGCCGGTACACACGCAGTTCGGCTGGCACATAATCCAACTGGAAGACACGCGGTCCATGCCGCCGCCGAGTTTGGCGTCGGTCCAGGATCAGCTCAAAAATTCATTGGAAGGCAAAGAAGTGGAAGCCTATGTGGATCAGCTGCGCAAAAGCGCCAAGGTGGATATGAATACACCCGCTGCCGCCACCCCGCAGCCGGCACCCATGCCAGCTCCGGCCCCGGCTGCCGGCACGCAGCCACCCCCAAAACCCTAAACGGCCCACAAGCACACAAAAACAAACGGTCAGCCGCGCGGCTGGCCGTTTGTTTTGCGCAGGTTTCAATTGTGCCGTTGCTGTAATTCCGCAAACGCTGTGCGGATGCGCTCCAGTCGCGCCCGGTTGGCGCCGATACCAAACAGTCCGAGCCGCGCGATGGAGCGCATCTCGATCACATGCCGGTGAGGGTCCAGATAAAATTCCACATCATCGACGGCATTTTCCGGCTGGTAGTAATACTTCGAAGCCTGATCTGTCCTGTCGGCAATCGGATACTCGATCCGGATGTAGCTGCGATGATTGGAGACGATACGGCCCTGCCCCACCACCGTGGCCGCGATGAGCAAATCATTGCGGGCTTGATCACGGGTGCTGGTGTAAATCAGTGGCGCGATATGTAGACTGGGATCATGGTCCTGGGTCGAAACGCAGTCACGTTGCAGCGGGCAGGAAGCCAGTTGACCCTGACGCACGCCGAACGTGGGAGTGAGGATGGTGCTGCAGCCATTCATCGTCAGCGCTGTTAAAACCACCATTAGCCCGGTATATCGCACGCTTAAATCCCGCGGTTGTCCGCTCTCGGGGTCGAGTAAGACATTTTATATCCAAATATCATGTGATGGACGTCACAGTTCGAGCAAACGTCTGAAGGCCGCTTCGTCCATGAGGCCGATACCCAGCTTGCGGGCCTCCGCAAGCTTGGAACCCGGTCCCGCGCCGACCACCAAATAATCGGTTTTCCCGGACACACTGCCGCTCACCTTGCCACCCAAGGCCTGAATGCCGGCTTTCGCATCCTCACGCGTCATGCCTGCGAGTGTGCCAGTCAGCACAAAGGTTTTGCCGCTCAGGGGACCCGATCCGGTATGTTGTGCACCCGCATGTTCCGGCCACTGCACCCCGGTTTTACGCAGCGCACCGATGACCTGGCGGTTATGGGGCTCATGGAAAAAGGCGGCGACGGCCGCGGCCACCACCGGCCCCACGTCCGGCACCTGCACTAGTGCTGTCGCATCCGCTTTCATCAACGCCTCCAAGGTACCGAAATGTCGCGCCAGCGCCTGGGCGGTGATTTCCCCCACTTCGCGGATACCGAGCGCATACAGGAAACGCGCCAGCGTGGTATGGCGGGCGTGCTCGATGGCCTGCACCAGGTTCTCCGCTGATTTCTCACCCATGCGTTCCAAGTCCGCGAGTTGCGCGACCGTGAGTCCGAAAATGTCCGCGGGTGTATGCACCAGTCCGGCGTCCACCAGTTGTTCCACCAGTTTTTCTCCGAGGCCTTCGATGTCCAGTGCGCGGCGTGAGGCAAAATGACGGATCAGCTCCTTGCGCTGCGCGGCGCAATACGATCCGCCGCTGCAACGCGCCACCGCCTCGCCTTCCAAACGCAGCACCTGGGAGCCACACATCGGGCAGGTGCGCGGCAAGCGCACACGCCGGGTGTTTTTCGGCCTTTGCGTAAGTACCACACCCACCACTTCAGGGATCACATCGCCGGCGCGCCGCACGATGACGGTGTCTCCCACGCGCACATCCTTGCGCTCCACCTCATCCATGTTATGCAGCGTGGCATTGCTGACGGTGGCACCGCCGACGAATACCGGCTCCAAACGTGCCACCGGCGTAAGCGCGCCGGTGCGACCCACCTGAAATTCCACCGCACGCAATACCGTCATGGCTTCTTCCGCCGGAAATTTATGCGCGATGGCCCAGCGCGGCGCGCGCGCCACAAAACCCAACTGCCGTTGCAGATCGAGGCGGTCAACTTTATAAACCACACCGTCAATCTGATACGGAAGACGATCGCGTTTGGCTGTCATCTGCCGGTAGAACTGCAGGCAGCCATCCACCCCGTGCACAACTCGATTCTCCGGGTTGGTCCGCAGGCCCCAGTCCCGAAAGCGCGCCAACACTTCGCTGTGACGCTCCGGTAGTTTGCCGCCCTCTATCTGCCCCCACGCATAAGCAAAAAACTCCAACGGCCGGGAAGCAGTAATGCGGGCATCGAGTTGCCGCAAACTGCCGGCGGCGGCATTGCGCGGATTGGCGAATATCTTTTCATTTTTGCGGGTGGCATGTGCATTGAGCTTTTCGAAACCTTTTCTGGGCATGAAAATCTCGCCGCGAGCTTCGAGCAACGTTGGAAACCCCTTGCCCATGAGGCGCAGCGGCACAGAAGGAATGGTACGTACGTTCTGGGTAACGTCCTCGCCCACGGTGCCGTCTCCGCGGGTGGCTCCGCGCACCAACACGCCGTGTTCGTAAACCAGACTGATGGCAAGGCCGTCGAGTTTGGGTTCCGCGGCATACTCCAGCTGTGCGTGTGTGCCGAGCCGTTC
>DAHVFI010000220.1 GCA_027317045.1 Gammaproteobacteria bacterium | reverse complement strand
GGCCGAGATGGGTATCACAAATTTTCAGGTGCACCCCGTGATCGGTCCACTCCACCGGGTACGCTGGCCGGGGGTGACGCATGAGGATGCGATTGGTTTGGGTGTGGCGCGGAAACCGGTAACCACGGCCGGCACTCCCACGGGTGACAATCAGTTTAAGTACCACCGCCGTCTGTTCGGCAGCCGCGGATAGTAATTCAGCGCGCAATGTTTTTGCGGAAGGCGCATGCAGTTGCAATCGCCGGCAGCCCTCCTGTAAACGGTCCAAATGATAATCAAGCAGCGATATTTGGCCTGCCTTCACCGCCAAGGTCTCGAACAACCCGTCGCCGTACTGTACGCCGCGGTCTGCAGCCGGGATCAGGTCGCCCGGCTCGCCGTTTATCCAGCATTCAGTTATCACGCCTCGCCGCCGAGAGCACGCGCCAACCCCCGGGCCTTGGCGCGGGTTTCTTCCAGCTCGCATTCCGGAATGGAGTCCGCCACGATGCCGGCACCGGCCCGGAATTCAAGCTGCTGCTCGTGTTGTACCAATGTGCGTATCAGGATATTCAGGTCAAGATTGCCATCACGATTCAGGTAGCCCATGGCCCCGGTATAAGCGCCGCGTGGCGCATCTTCCAGTTCAGCGATGATCTGCATGCAGCGCACCTTGGGACATCCGGTGATGGTGCCACCCGGGAACACCGCTCGGATCACTTCTCCGGGAGTAACCTCCGGTCGCAACCGGCCACTGATATTGGAAACGATGTGGTGTACATGCGTATAGGATTCCACCACCATGAGTTCGTTCACGCGCACGCTGCCGTTATGACAGATGCGGCCGAGGTCATTGCGTTCCAAATCCACTAGCATTACATGCTCGGCCCGTTCCTTGGGGTGTGCCATCAAGTCGCGGATCAGAGCTGCGTCGGATATGGCCTCGGCGCCGCGCGGCCGGGTGCCGGCAATAGGACGCACCTCTACCTGTCGGTTACGTACCCGCACCAGCCGTTCCGGCGAGGAGCTGATGATGGCATGTCCGCCCTGCCGGATGAGCCCTGCAAAAGGGGCCGGATTAGCAGCGCGCAGACGGCGGTAAAGCTGTGCCGCCGTTGTTTGAGGATCAAGTTCCATCTGCCAGAGGCGCGAGAGATTGGCCTGGAAGATATCACCATCGTAAATATAGCGCCGTGCTCGGGCAACGATGTCAAGATAACGCCCTGGTTCTTCCTCTCTCAGTAATCCAGCCAGCAGGTTGGTTGACATATCCATAGACGTGCAGGCCAAGTCCACCTTCATACTCGCTAATAGCTCCGCGTTTTCTGACTCGGCGATCCGTTGGACAAGATCGGAGTGGCGGTCGTGAATGAAAGCCGCCCGCACCCGCACCGCCAACGCTATGGGAAAGCCCGGTGCGCTCGGCAGATTCAAAATGGGCTCAATCTGCTGCGCCAGCTCGTAACCAAGAAACAGGAACC
>DAHVFI010000218.1 GCA_027317045.1 Gammaproteobacteria bacterium | reverse complement strand
CCTGAAGACCGGTATACCAATCTTTGGCATTTGCCTGGGCCATCAGCTGCTGGGACTTGCCAGCGGTGCCAGAACCGTGAAGATGAAATTCGGCCACCACGGTGCCAATCACCCGGTCATCAATCTGGATACCGGCCGCGTCATGATTTCCAGCCAGAACCACGGTTTTGCCGTGGATGAGCAGACGTTGCCTGTGACGCTGCGCGCCACGCATCGCTCGTTATTCGACGGCACCCTGCAGGGAATGGAGCGTACCGATTGTGAAGCGTTCAGTTTTCAGGGACATCCGGAAGCCAGCCCCGGATCCCATGATGTTAAACCTTTGTTCGAGCGCTTCGTGCACGCCATGGAAGCACGCCGAGCGCAACCGCTAAGCGCCGCCGCCAGCTGATTCATGGGAATCCATATGCCAAACCCTCGGCGCTGGAACCGGCGTCCCGTATTCTGCGGCCCAAGATGCAGAGCTGCGCTGCCCGAGAGACTGGAATAAATGCCAAAGCGCACGGATATTAAAAGTGTTCTGATAATCGGCGCGGGACCCATCGTCATCGGCCAAGCCTGCGAATTTGATTATTCCGGCGCCCAGGCTTGTAAGGCTCTGCGTGAAGAGGGCGTCCGAGTGGTGCTGGTGAATTCCAACCCCGCCACCATCATGACCGATCCCGGAACCGCCGATGCAGTCTACATCGAGCCGATTCACTGGCGCACTATCGAGCGCATCATCGAGCAGGAGCGGCCCGATGCTTTATTGCCTACCATGGGTGGGCAGACTGCACTCAACTGTGCGCTTGATTTGGTGCGTGAAGGGATACTTTCCAAATACAACGTGGAAATGATCGGCGCATCCCGTGAGGCCATAGACATGGCCGAAGACCGGGATCTGTTTCGACGTGCCATGCAGGATATCGGACTGGCGGTGCCGCGTGCCGGCTTGGCGCACAATCTGGATGAAGCCCTGGCTGTACAGGCGGAAATCGGATACCCAACCATCATCCGGCCGTCATTTACCCTCGGCGGTTCCGGTGGCGGCATCGCCTATAACCGCGACGAATTCGTGGAAATCTGTGAACTGGGTTTCGACCTCTCACCCACCAATGAATTGCTGGTTGAGGAATCGGTGCTGGGGTGGAAGGAATTCGAGATGGAAGTGGTGCGCGACCGGAAGGACAACTGCATCATCGTGTGTTCCATCGAGAATCTGGACCCCATGGGAGTGCACACCGGTGATTCCATCACCGTGGCTCCGGCGCAGACGCTAACCGACAAGGAATACCAAATCATGCGGGATGCATCCCTCGCGGTGCTGCGCAAGGTGGGGGTGGAAACCGGAGGCTCCAACGTGCAGTTCGCAATCAATCCTCAAGACGGACGTTTGCTGGTCATCGAGATGAATCCACGCGTGTCGCGTTCCTCGGCGCTGGCATCCAAGGCAACAGGATTCCCGATTGCAAAAGTCGCCGCCAAACTTGCTGTAGGTTACACGCTGGATGAACTGAAAAACGAGATTACCGGAGGCGCGACACCGGCCTCATTTGAACCCAGCATTGATTACGTGGTCACCAAAGTACCGCGTTTCACCTTCGAAAAGTTTCCACAGGCGGAACCGCGGCTCAGCACTCAGATGAAATCCGTGGGTGAGGTTATGGCCATCGGCCGCACCTTCCAGGAATCCCTGCAAAAAGCCCTGCGTGGACTCGAAACCGGCAGCGACGGGCTCGAGGAGAAGCTTTTAGATTTCAATGCCGCGGGCGTCATGGATGCCCTGCAACATGAGTTGCGCGCGCCGGGACCGGAACGTCTCTGGTATGTTGCCGATGCTTTTCGCGCAGGCCTGCCATTGGCTGAAGTGGCGGCCAACACCCATATTGATCCCTGGTTTCTGGCACAGATCGAGGATCTGGTGCATGAAGAGCGCGCGCTCGCCGCTGCCGGCCTCATGTCATTGGATGCGGTGCGCTTGCGCACCCTCAAACGCAAAGGCTTCTCCGACAGCCGCTTGGCGGCGTTACTCGGCTGCAAGGAAAGCGAGATTCGCGCGTTGCGTATCCAACACGGCGTTCGTCCGGTATACAAACGAGTGGATTCCTGTGCAGCTGAATTTGCTTCCACTACGGCCTATATGTATTCCACGTATGAAGAAGAATGCGAGTCTGATCCAAGCAAACGCAACAAGGTCGTGGTGCTGGGCGGCGGACCCAACCGTATCGGCCAGGGCATTGAATTTGATTACTGCTGTGTGCACGCGGCCTTGGCATTGCGGGAAGACGGCTATGAAACCATCATGGTCAATTGCAATCCGGAAACCGTGTCCACGGATTACGATACTTCCGACCGTCTGTATTTCGAGCCGCTTACCTTCGAAGATGTGATGGAGATCGTTGATCTCGAAAAGCCCACGGGCGTAATCGTGCAGTTTGGCGGCCAGACGCCGCTTAAGCTGGCGCGTGCGCTGGAAGCGGCCGGCGCACCCATCATCGGGACCTCGCCGGACAGCATCGATCGCGCCGAGGATCGCGAGCGCTTTTCTCAGCTGGTGGACAGGCTGGGCTTGCTGCAACCGCCGGCGCGCAGCGCCCATAACGAGCAGGAAGCGGTGCAACTTGCACGCGAAGTGGGCTTTCCTCTCATGCTGCGGCCATCCTATGTATTGGGTGGCCGCGCCATGGAGGTGGTGTTCAGCGAGGAAGACTTGTTAGGTTACATCCGCAATGCGGTGCAAGTGTCGAATGACTCGCCGGTGCTCATGGACCGTTTTCTGGAGGACGCCACCGAGGTGGATGTGGATGCACTCTCAGATGGCAAGGATGTGCTAATCGGCGGAATTATGGAACACGTCGAGCAGGCGGGCGTGCATTCCGGTGATTCCGGTTGTTCACTGCCGCCCAATACCCTGTCCACGGAGATGCAGAAGCGCATACGCGGGCAGACCCGGCAACTGGCCAAAGCGCTCGATGTTGTGGGGCTCATGAACATCCAGTTTGCCATCCAGGGTGACAAGCTATATGTACTGGAAGTGAATCCGCGTGCCTCGCGCACGGCGCCGTTTGTCTCCAAGGCGGTGGGCGTGCCGCTGGCTAAAGTGGCTGCGCGCTGCATGGTGGGCCGTAGTTTCAAGCAGCAGGGCATCACCATGATCCCGGCGCCGCCGTATTTCTCGGTGAAACAGCCGGTCTACCCGTTCATCAAATTTCGCGGCGTGGATCCAATCCTGGGTCCGGAAATGAAATCCACCGGCGAAGTGATGGGCACCGGTCGCAGTTTCGGTGAAGCCTATGCCAAGGCGCAGTTCGCTTCGGGAATTATCATTCCAACCGCCGGCAAGGCATTGTTGTCGGTGCGCAATCAGGATAAGCCGGCGGCCATCAGCCTGGCACGCGCGCTGGTACAGCGCGGTTTCAAGCTGATTGCGACCCATGGCACCGCGGCGGCGCTGGAAGCTGCGGGTGTAAGCTGCGAGCATATCAACAAGGTACGCGAAGGCCGGCCGCATGTGGTCGACATTATAAAGAATGAAGAAGTGAGCCTTATCGTGAATACCACGGAAGGCAAGCAGGCGATATTGGAATCCAACTCCATTCGCCGGGAAGCGGTTTTCCATAAGATCACTTATTACACCACCATTGCCGCCGCCAAAGCCACGGTGATTGCCTTGGATTATATTGACTCCGCAGGTGTGAATAAATTGCAGGATTTGCACCGGGAGCTTGTCTGATGGCAAAAACACCTTTGACGGAACGCGGCGCCGTGCGCCTGCGCGATGAGCTCAAGCGCCTAAAGAGTGAGGACCGGCCGCGCATCATTAAGGCCATCGCGGAGGCGCGTGCCCACGGGGATTTGAGTGAGAACGCTGAATATCATGCCGCCCGCGAGCAACAAAGCTTTGTTGAAGGCCGCATCCAGGAATTGGAATCCAAACTTTCGAATGCCGAAATCATTGACATTAGCAGGATCAACGCCGGTGGCAAGGTAGTATTTGGCTCCACGGTGGTGCTGGCAGACGAGGAAAGCGGCAATGAACTTACCTACCAGATCGTGGGCGAGGACGAAGCGGATATCAAGGCAAGTCGTGTCTCTGTGAACTCACCCGTGGCGCGCGCGCTCATCGGTAAGCAGCAAGGTGATGTGGTGGTGGTGAAAACTCCCACCGGCGAGCGACAGTTCGAGATCATCGAGGTGCGTTACGAATAAAAACGCGCGCCGCCCGGCTCACAGGCTGCATTCTTCCACGACAGCCGGGGCAGGGGCAGAGTGAAGCGCATTGTGCCCAAGCGCACCAAG
>DAHVFI010000208.1 GCA_027317045.1 Gammaproteobacteria bacterium | reverse complement strand
ACTTACGATCAACGCGATGAAGAATTGCGAATATGCTGTCCACAAATGACCTCAAAACCATACGGAATGCCAGGCTCGCTCTGCGAAGCAGCATAATTCTGGCAATCACCAGTGCTGTTCTGGCGGGGTTTATGTGGATTTACCTGCTGATGCAGCACGCTGATATTGAGCAACATGCTATTCGAAACTACTGGTTCTTTTTCTTTATATTTTTTGCACTCTTCAATTTCACATTATGGCAATCTTATCGTCGTGTCATTGTGCCATTGATCAAGATTATTGAGAGAATGAAGTAACTCTTCTAGAGGAAGCATTGAATATTCATTGACAGTACTAGTCCGCAACGGGCAGTTCTGAACCCAAGGAGCGCTGCAACCGGATTGGCCGGCCAGGCTTGGAGCGAGGAACGGTAATTACAACGGCGCTCGTTTATTTTGTGGAGACACACAATGAACGCAGTGATCGGTAAGAAATCTGACCATGACTACCTGGTGAAGGACATCGGCCTCGCCGACTGGGGCCGCAAGGAAATCGCCATCGCGGAGACCGAGATGCCGGGCCTCATGGCGGTGCGCGAGGAGTACAGGAAACAGCAACCGTTGAAAGGCGCGCGCATCGCCGGCTCGCTGCACATGACCATCCAGACGGCCATGCTCATCGAGACGCTGAAAGCGCTGGGCGCGGATATCCGCTGGGCCTCCTGCAACATTTATTCCACCCAGGATCATGCGGCCGCGGCCATCGCCGCCGGCGGCACACCGGTGTTCGCCTACAAGGGCGAAACCCTGGACGAGTACTGGGAATTCACCCACCGCATCATGGAATGGGGCGACGGCGGCACCCCCAACATGATCCTGGACGACGGCGGCGACGCCACCCTGCTGGTGATCCTCGGCTCGAAGGCCGAGCAGGACCCGGCCGCCATTGCCAAACCCGCCAATGAAGAAGAAACCGCGCTGTTCAAGGCCATCAAAAAGCGCCTGGAAACCAAGCCCGGTTTCTACTCAAAGATTCTCGCCAATATCAAAGGCGTGACCGAAGAGACTACTACCGGCGTACACCGGCTCTATGAGATGCAGAAGGCCGGCACCCTGCCGTTTCCCGCCATCAACGTCAACGACTCGGTGACAAAATCCAAGTTCGATAACCTCTACGGTTGCCGCGAATCGCTGGTGGACGGCATCAAGCGCGCCACCGACGTGATGATCGCCGGCAAGATCGCGCTCATCGCCGGCTACGGCGACGTGGGCAAAGGCTGTGCGCAGTCATTGCGCGGCCTGGGGGCCACGGTGTGGATCACCGAAATTGACCCCATCTGCGCACTGCAAGCGGCCATGGAAGGCTACCGGGTGGTGACCATGGATGAAGCCTGCGACAAGGCCGACATCTTCGTCACCGCCACCGGCAATCTGGACGTGATCACCCACGAGCACATGGCGAAGATGAAGCACAATGCCATTGTCTGCAACATCGGCCATTTTGATTCCGAGATTGATATCGCTTCGCTGCGCAAATACCCATGGGACAACATCAAGCCGCAGGTGGATCACGTGATCTTCCCCGACGGCCACCGCCTCATCGTGCTGGCGGAAGGGCGCTTGGTGAATCTGGGCTGCGCCACCGGACATCCATCCTTCGTGATGTCCAACTCCTTCACCAATCAGGTGCTGGCGCAGATCGAATTGTTCGTACACGGCGCCAAATACCAGCGGAAAGTGTATGTGCTGCCCAAGCACCTGGACGAAAAAGTGGCGCGGCTGCACTTGGGGCGTCTCGACGCGCACCTCACTAAGCTCACGCCCAAACAGGCCAGGTATCTGAATCTCGAAACCGATGGGCCGTACAAGCCGGATCACTACCGCTATTGAGGCTGTGGCCGCAACGAAGCTTGCAGGAAAACCCTGCACGGCGGGGCGTTCAATTAGTCTGTTAATGTTGGATAAAGTCTAGAAGCGATCTCAAAAACTCTGGTCCGTTCATGTTGAGCCCTTCGCCAAGTTCAGGGTGAGCGAAGCTTCTTGAGGCCGCTCCCAAAGAATTCGCCTTCATGGGCGGTGAAGCGGTGACTCACGGTTGCGGATTAGGCATGTTCTTAGAACTCACGCAGCCCGAATTCGTAATTACGAAAACTTTCCTACTGTTCATATACAAGGCATAACCGAGCAACGCTACCGAGGTGTAAAAGAACAGGGATTCGTGATTGCCGAGAAATACAAACACATGACCCTCATAGGCCGCAGTCGCCGGTATCAAACCGGCCAACCAACCCAGCA
>DAHVFI010000077.1 GCA_027317045.1 Gammaproteobacteria bacterium | reverse complement strand
CAGCGCAGCCTTGGACCAGGAACAATGTGATCGCTTGTGGCGCGGCCAGCCCGATTTTGAGATTTAATGCGATTTCCCGACCAATCCGCCGTCAAATTCAAACCGCATGGACAGATCCACGGACTGCAAATGCTTGGTGAGTGCGCCCACAGAGATGTAATTCACCCCGGTTTCTGCCGCGGCGCGTAGTTGCGCCACGTCGATGCCACCGGATGCCTCCAATTTGGCGCGACCGGCCGTGATACGCACCGCTTCGCGCAGCCCCCCCAGGTCGAAATTGTCCAGCAATAGAATATCGGCACCGGCGGTCAACGCCTCACGCAGTTGCTGCAGGTTCTCCACCTCCACTTCCACCGCCACGTCCATGCTTTGGCGGCGGGCCGCGGCAATCGCGGAAGTGATTCCGCCTGCGGCTATGATGTGATTTTCCTTGATGAGAATGCCGTCAAACAGCCCCATGCGGTGGTTGCTGGCACCGCCGCAGCGAACCGCGTATTTCTGCGCGTTGCGCAACCCCGGCAAGGTTTTGCGGGTGTCCAGAATGACGGCATGGGTGCCCTTGATGGCATCCATATAGCGGTGCGCCGTGGTGGCAGTGCCGGACAGCGTTTGCAGAAAATTGAGGGCGGTGCGCTCACCGCTGAGCAAACCACGCGCCGGCCCTTCAAACCGGCACAGCAGCTGATTGCGACTGATGGATTCGCCATCGTGCGCACACCACTCAATGCGGATGCGTTCATCCAGTTGCCGAAAGACCTCGTCAAACCAGGGACTGCCGCACAGTACCGCCGGTTCGCGTGATATCACCTGGCCGTGAGCTTGGGTACCGGCATCAATCAACCCGGCGGTCAGGTCGCCGTCGCCGATATCCTCGGCCAGGGCGCGCTGTACATTGGCGGTGATATCGTTTGGCAATGTGAGTTTCATGGGCGCGGCATTATACGTGCCGACGCACCGGTTGCGTGCTGTAGTGCACAGGTTTAGACTAAGTCCAGTTATTGAGGCCGCGTGCTGAACTTCTTCGGCTCGTTCTGTGGTCTTTCCCCGGAATGATGAATCTCAAGGAGACGCCCATGACTCATGAATTACCCAAACTCCCCTATGCGCTGGATGCGCTGACCCCGCATATCTCCAAGGAAACCCTGGAGTTCCACTACGGCAAACACCACAAGGCCTATGTAGACAAATTGAACAGCTTGATTCCGGGCACCGAGTTCGAGAAGGCTTCACTGGAAGACATTGTCAAAAAGGCCAAGGGCGGCATTTTCAATCAAGCTGCGCAGATCTGGAACCACACCTTCTACTGGCACAGCCTGAGCCCGAGTGGCGGTGGTATGCCCAAGGGCGTGCTGGCGGACGCCATCAGCAAGTCTTTTGGTTCCTTCGAGGCTTTGCAAAAGGAATTCAGCGACAAGGCCGCTGGTCTGTTCGGTTCCGGCTGGGCATGGCTGGTGAAGAAACCCGATGGCAAGTTGGCGGTGGCCCAGACCAGCAACGCGGAAAACCCGTTGACCGGTACAGATAAACCGCTGCTCACCTGCGATGTGTGGGAACATGCGTACTATATTGATTATCGCAATGCCCGCCCCAAGTATATTGAAGCCTGGTGGAAGCTGGTGAACTGGGAGTTTGCCGCAAATAATCTCCGCTAAGCCACCTTCTCTGGAGGGTTCCATCATGGTTACGCAATTCCGTGTTTTAGCGTTGCTCCTGTTAACTGTTGGCGCTGTGCTGGCTTTCTCGGGTTGTGCCTCCAACAAGGACCAACCCATGCTGGGCCAGCGGGTAGGCGCGTATGTGGACGATTCCTATCTGACCAGCGCAGTCAAGACCAAGCTGCTGGGCGATATTGCCCTCAAGTCATTTGATATCCATGTCGTCACTAAAGCCGGAGTGGTGACGCTGAGCGGTGCCTTGCCGAACACCTATCTCAGGGACGAGGCCATCAAAACCGCCAAGAGCGTGGGTGGCGTGAAGGATGTCATCACCGAGATTCAGATTTCGAAACCTTGAACTTTCACCCAATATCGAGGGTTATGGAAAAAAATTATGGACGTAATGGACAGGATCAAGCAGCAGGTCGGCAGCCATCCGGTGCTGCTTTACATGAAAGGCACGCCGGATTTCCCCCAATGTGGGTTTTCCGCGCGCACCTCCCAGATACTTAAAAGCCTGGATGTGGAATTCGGTCACGTGAATGTGCTGGCGGAACCGGAAATCCGCGCCAATTTACCCAAGTATTCCAATTGGCCCACGTTTCCGCAGTTGTTCGTCAAAGGTGAACTGGTGGGCGGCTGCGACATTGCAGTGGAAATGTTCGAATCGGGGGAACTCAAGAAACTGCTTGACGAAAAAGGCGTCAAGCATGCCTGAAACATTCTGGCAGCCTAAATGCAACGGGACCTAATGGCACCGTTGCATTTAGGTTTGCAGTTGAGACGTCACTGACGTTACGCTTTATTCCCGGTTGGCATAATCCGACTGATCCCGCAGACTAGAGGTGTAGAGTGCCTGGAAGCGGTTGACGATGATGCAGAACAGGTCGGCGGTCTTCTCCGCATCATAAGCCGCGGAATGCGCCGAGCCGGTATCCCAATCCATGCCCATGGCGGCCACTGCGCGCGCCAGCACCGTCTGCCCCACGGCCACGCCGGCGAGGGTGGCGGTATCGAAACTGGAAAATGGGTGGAAGGGGTTACGCTTGATATCGCCGCGGGCCACCGCGGCGTTGAGAAAACCCAGATCGAAGAAGGCATTGTGCCCCACCAGAATGGCGCGCGTGCAGTCATAGTGATGCAGGGCGGTGCGAACTTCACGAAATACGCGCTGCAACGCATCGCGTTCCGGAATGGCCGGGCGCAGCGGATGATGCGGGTCAATGCCGGTGAACGCCAAGGCCTCCGGGTTCAGATTGGCGCCCGCGAATGGCTGTACGTGGTAAGCGACCGTCGCGCCACGATGCAGATTGCCGGCCTCGTCCATGTCCACCAGCACCGCGGCGATTTCCAGTAGCGCATCGCTTTGGGCGTTGAAACCGCCGGTTTCCACGTCTACCACCACCGGCAGGAAACCGCGGAAGCGCTGGGAAAACGGATGCGGTGCATGGGCGTCGTGCATGCGCGCAGCATACGGGATAAACCGTGAGCGCGAAACTACTCGGAGAGGGTCCAGTGGATTTTTTCGCCGGCACGCAGCGGCACAATCTGCTGCCCGCCGAATGGATAGCTCTCCGGCAGCGTCCAGGTTTTTTTCATCAGGGTGATTTTGTCCTGATTCCGCGGCAGGCGGTAGAAATCCGCGCCATGGAAGCTGGCGAAGGCTTCGAGCCGATCGAGCGCGCCAACCTGCTCAAAGGCCTCGACGTAGAGTTCGATGGCGGCGGGTGCGCTGAAGATGCCGGCGCAACCGCAAGCGGATTCCTTGGCCGCGCGCGCATGCGGCGCACTGTCGGTACCCAAAAAGAATTTTGGATTGCCGCTCACCGCCGCTTTCATCAGCGCTTCCCGGTCACGTTCCTGTTTGAGCACCGGCAGGCAGTAGTGGTGAGGACGCAGGCCGCCCTGGAACAGGGCATTGCGGTTGTAC
>DAHVFI010000198.1 GCA_027317045.1 Gammaproteobacteria bacterium | reverse complement strand
CGTTCGATAAGGCCGCGGCTTGCGCCCACCGCCACCGCCGACAGGGTCGCCATGCTGCACGGACAAATCACCATGGCGTGCATGGCGGCGGAACCGCTGGCCACGGGCGCGCTCCATTGCTCCGGCGCAAACACCCGCAGTTGCCCCGCGGTCGCCCGGAAGCGTTGCCTCAAAAACGTTTCGATTTCCGCAGTCCGGCTCGGCAGCTTGAAATCGGTTTCCGTGCCGATGACCAATTGCGCGGGTTTCGACAGCATCAGATAAACCCGGCGTTGTGACTTGAGCAGCATTTCCAGCAGGCGCAGCCCATATTGGGCGCCGGAGGCGCCCGTCATGGCTAGCGAGATTGGCTGATCATGCATGGCATTCACCGTGATGGTGCCCCGTGAAATTCGTAATGATTACAAAAGGGGTTTTGGACATGACTCCTAAAATCCATCGGCTGGCGCGCGCAGACTGAGCTGGATTTCCATATCAATCCCGATAACTTAGCAAATAAAAACATACCCAAGAGTCTCAAGCACTCGGTGCGGCCTGATGCCCCAGCCGTGCAATCAGTTTTTCGTGAAAACCGCCGAATCCGCCGTTGCTCATGATGAGCACATGATCGCCGGGCTGTACCTCGCCGGCCACACTGCCGATGAGTTGTTCCAGATCGGCGCTGACGCTGGCGCGCGCTCCCAGCGGCTGCAGGGCGCCGGTCACGTCCCAACTGACATTGGATGGCTGATAGACGAACACGCGCTCCGCCACTTCCAGCGCAGCGGCCAGCGCATCGCGGTGTATGCCCATTTTCATGCTGGCTGAACGCAGCTCCAGCACCGCCAGGATGCGCGCACTGCCCACTCGCTGGCGCAGTCCCGCCAGGGTAGCGGCGATGGCGGTGGGATGATGGGCAAAATCATCATAGACCGTCACGCCGTCTGTGCGTGCGCGCACTTCAAGACGGCGTTTCACGCCCTGGAAACGGATCAACGCTTCCGCGGCCTGCCTCGGTTCCACGCCCACATGCTGCGCGGCCGCGATGGCGGCCAGCGCATTTTGCACGTTATGCAGCCCCAGCATTTCCCATTCCACCATGGCGGCGATCTTGCCGCGGTATGTGACGTTGAAGGTACCGCCGTCCCCGGAAACATGCTTGGCCGTCCAGTCCGCCTCCGCCAGCGCGAATGTTTCCAACGGCGTCCAGCAGCCTTGCTTCAAAACTCGTTGCAGGTTGGTATCCGCACCATTGACCACAATCAACCCATTGCCGGGCACGGTGCGCAGCAGATACTGGAATTGCGTCTCGATGCCGGCCAGATCCGGAAAGATATCCGCGTGGTCGTATTCCAGATTGTTTAGAATCAGTATCCGCGGGTGGTAATGCAGGAATTTGGAGCCCTTATCGAAGAACGCCGTGTCGTATTCATCCGCCTCCACCACGAACAACCGGCCCCCGCCCGCCCGCGCGGACACGCCAAAGTCCTTGGGTATGCCGCCGATGAGAAACCCGGGATTCAAGCCCGCGCATTCCAGGATCCACGCCAGCATGCTGCTGGTGGTGGTCTTGCCGTGGGTACCGGC
>DAHVFI010000187.1 GCA_027317045.1 Gammaproteobacteria bacterium | reverse complement strand
CCGGCCTGCCCGAGTCCGGCCGGAGTTATGCCGTCTATGGCATACTTTCATCCGGCGCGGAGCGCCCGCCGCCATCGAATAATTTCAACGAAATCCGCAGGCTGATGAACACGAAATCACGACAGATCCTGGTCACCAGCGCCCTGCCCTACGCCAACGGCCCGATCCACCTGGGGCACATGCTGGAATACATCCAGACCGATATCTGGGTGCGTTTCCAGCGGCTGCGGGGCAATGAATGCATCTTTGTGTGCGCCGATGACGCCCACGGCACGCCCATCATGCTCAAGGCCCGCGAGCTGGGCATCACGCCGGAGGAGCTGGTGGCGCGCACCGGCGAGGAGCACCGGCGCGATTTCGACGATTTCTACATCAGCGTGGACAACTACTACACCACCCATTCGCCGGAAAACCGCGAGCTGGCGACACTTATATATAAGCGTCTCAAGGCCGCCGGTCATATCGCGGTCCGCAGCATCCGCCAGTTCTACGACGAGCAGGCCAAGATGTTCCTGCCGGACCGCTTCATCAAGGGTACCTGCCCGCGCTGCGGCACGCCGGACCAGTACGGCGATGCCTGCGAGAACTGTGGTTCCACCTACTCGCCCGCGGATCTGATAAACCCCGTGTCGGTGATTTCCGGAACGAGGCCTGTCGAAAAGGAATCCGAGCATTATTTCTTCAAGCTCGGCGACTTCACCGATTTCCTCAAGGGCTGGATGACCACCAGCAAGCTGCACCCGGCGGTACGCGCGAAACTGGACGAATGGTTCCAGGTGGGATTGCAGGACTGGGACATCTCCCGGGACGCACCCTATTTCGGCTTCGAAATCCCCGATGCGCCCGGCAAGTACTTCTACGTGTGGTTGGACGCGCCCATCGGCTACATGGCGAGCTTCAAGAACCTGTGTGATGATCCAAAAAAGAATCCCGGTGGCAAGCTGCGCTTCGAGGATTTCTGGGGCAAGGAAAGCAACAAGGAGCTCTACCACTTCATCGGCAAGGACATCACCTATTTCCACACTCTGTTCTGGCCGGCGATGCTCTCGGGTGCCGGATTCCGCACGCCAAAAGCGGTCTATGCCCACGGTTTCCTCACAGTGAACGGCCAGAAGATGTCCAAGTCCCGCGGCACCTTCATTCAGGCGCGCACCTATCTGGATCATCTGAACCCGGAGTACCTGCGCTATTACTTCGCCGCCAAACTCGGCGCCGGCGTGGATGACATTGACCTGAATCTGGACGACTTCACCCAGCGGGTGAATTCAGACTTGGTGGGCAAACTGGTGAATATTGCCAGTCGCTGCGCAAAATTCATTGAAGAAAAGTTCAATAACAAATTGGTCGATCAATTACCAGAACAAGCGCTATTTGAAAGATATCGTGCAGCAATGCTTGAGGCCGAAAAAACAGGCAAAAATGCATCTAATGATTTAGATGCTCAGTTAAAATTTGAAGATACCGCTTATACCAAAAGCATGCCGGCCAATGAGCTACTTATGCTCTACATTGGTCGTTCTTTTATCGTCTCAGAATGCTACAAAAACCGCGAATATAGCCGTGCTATACGCGAAATCATGGCTTTGGCGGATTTGGCAAATCAGTATATTGATGAGCGTCAGCCATGGGTAGTCGCAAAGACACCAGGGAAAGAAAAAGAACTTCATGGAATATGCTCAATGGGTATAAATCTTTTCAGGCTATTAGTAATAATGCTAAAACCAGTATTACCGCAATTGGCTTCAGATACCGAAGCATTTCTTAATGTAAAGCAATTCAAGTGGGATGATCTATACACCTTACTAAACTCGCACGAAATAGCGAGTTTCAGGCCGCTCATGACGCGCGTTGATCCCGCCAAAACCAAAGCTATGGTGGAAGCATCCAAGGAAAATCTCGAGATCTTGAAAAATAAGGTTGCAGCAAACATGGAACCCATCTTCCCGGAAATAAGTTACGAGGACTTCGTCAAACTGGACCTGCGCATCGCGCGTATCGTAAAAGCCGAGCATATAGACGGCGCCGACAAGCTGCTGCGCCTGACGCTGGATCTCGGCGGCGAAACCCGCAATGTGTTCGCCGGCATCAAATCCGCCTACGCGCCGGAACAGCTTCAAGGCAAGCTCACGGTGATGGTCGCGAATCTGGCGCCGCGCAAGATGAAATTTGGCGTCTCCGAAGGCATGGTGCTGGCGGCCGGCCCGGGCGGCAAGGATATCTGGCTGCTGGAACCGCATCCCGGTGCGCAACCCGGCATGCGGGTGAAGTAAGCGTTGACAACAGTACGGCGTTTCCGTACCGTTCTGCCATGAATGAAATCACCGCCAATCGTTTCCGTGACCAGCTCAAGGCTGAGGTGGACCGCGCCATCCGCGAGCACCGCCCGCTGCGCGTCACCCGCCGCCGCGGCGGGGATTTCGTGGTGCTCAGCGCCGAGGACTGGAGCGCCGTCGAGGAAACTCTGTATCTCAACCGCGTGCCGGGACTGGTCAAAAGCATCCGCCGCGCGGCCAAGGAGCCCCACAGCAAGGGCACCAGGCTGAAGGAACTTGCCTGGTGAGCTGGACCGTCATCCTGAGCCGCCAGGCGGTGAAGGATGCCAGGAAACTCGCCCGCTCCGGTCTGAGATCCCAAGCCGAAAAACTTCTCCGGTTACTGGAACACGACCCCTTCGCTACGCCGCCCCGCTTCGAAAAACTGGTCGGAAATCTAAACGGCTTTTATTCGCGGCGCATTAACATCCAGCATCGGCTGGTCTATCAACTGGACAGTGAACAAAAGATCGTACATATCCTGCGCATGTGGACCCATTACGAATGACGGCACTTGCCGATCGCATTGACGCGCTCTTGCCCCAGACCCAGTGCCAGCGTTGCGGCTATCCGGACTGTCGTGCCTACGCCGAGGCCATTTCCACCGGCAACGCCGGTATCAACCGGTGTCCGCCGGGTGGCGAGGAAACCCTGGAGGCACTTGCCACGCTCACCGGCCGGGCCGCCAGCCGCGTCGATCCGGCGCTCGGCGGTTTCACGCCCGGCCGGGTGGCATTCATCGTGGAAGCCTTGTGCATCGGTTGTACCAAATGCATCCAGGCCTGCCCCGTGGATGCCATCATCGGTGCACCCAAGCGGATGCATACGGTCATCGAAGCGCTGTGCACCGGCTGTGAACTCTGCATCCCGCCCTGCCCGGTGGACTGTATACCGATGCGGCCGGCACGCGGCGCCACCGAAGGCGTGACGCTTCCCGCTGACCCACGCCGGCGCGCGGATTTTTTCCGCTCCCGTTATCACACCCGCGGCACGCGGCTGGCCCAGGACAGGGCTGAACGCCAGGCACGCTTGCGCCAGCAGGAACTCCCCGGCAGCGGCGCGGGCGGCGTCCTCGCCCAGCGCAAGGCCGAAATTGCCGCCGCGGTGGCGCGCGTGCAGGCCAAGCGCGCGCAACGTGCGCGGGAATCGAAGAAACATGAATCCTGAAAAACGTGCGGCGATTTTCGCGCGCCTCAAGCGGGCGAATCCCAAACCCGCCACCGAACTGACGTACCACACGCCTTACGAACTGCTGGTGTCGGTGGTGCTGTCGGCACAGGCCACCGACGTGAGCGTCAACAAGGCCACCGCGCAATTGTTCCCGGTCGCCAACACCCCCGCCGCCATGCTGGCGCTGGGAGAGATGGGCGTGAAACAGTACATCCGCACCATCGGCTTGTTCAATACCAAGGCCAGGAACATCCTGGCGGCGGCACACATCCTCATGGAGAAACACGGCGGCCAAGTGCCGCGGGAACGCGCCTCCCTCGAGGCGCTGCCCGGGGTGGGCCGCAAGACCGCCAATGTGATTCTCAACACCGCCTTCGGCGAACCCACCATCGCCGTGGATACGCATATTTTCCGGGTCGCCAATCGCACCGGGCTCGCGCCGGGAAACAACGTGCGCGCCGTGGAAGACAGGTTGTTGAAAGTCACACCGGATAAATACAAGCGGGATGCGCACCACTGGCTGATCCTGCACGGACGTTACGTGTGCAAGGCGCGCAAGCCGGAATGCTGGCGCTGTGTGATCGCCGATCTGTGCGAGTACCGGCACAAGACCCCGGCCGAGTGAGGTTTTTTCGGCAGTAGCCGCAGGTATACTGGTCTGCAATTGATACCAGCGGGTCTGCTGTCCGCGGCTTTGCAGGATAATCAGGTGAACGGGAACCACCCATGACTTTGTCCGCCCAAACCCCACTGGACAAGACCCGGGTGCTCATGGATTTACTCCACGGCTGCGCCCAGGGACAACAGTCCTCCTTCCAGAAGCTTTATCAACTCACCTCGCCGCAACTGTTTGCCATCCTGGTGCGTATATTGAAGCGACGGGATTGGGCGGAGGAAGCCTTGCAGGACGCCTTCCTGAGTGTCTGGCGAAACGCCGCGAGCTACACCGCGCAGAAAGGCGCGCCTCTGACTTGGTTGGTCTCCATCTGCCGCTACCGGGCGCTCGACCTGCTGCGCCGCGAGCATCGGGAGGTGTATCTGGAATCATCAGGCGATGAGGACGGAGATGCCTGGCTGACGGAATTCGCCGACCAATCCCAGGCGGATGATTTCATCAGCCACGCGGAAGCCCGGGCGCTCAAGCGCTGCCTGGATGAATTGAACGAAGGCCAGCGCAACAGCCTCAGACTGGCCTATTTTGACGGCTGCTCGCACGAAGAGATTGCGAGCGTCTTGCGCGCGCCTCTCGGCACGGTCAAGAGCTGGGTGCGCCGCGGGCTGCAGGGATTGAAACACTGCCTGGAAGCAGCATGAACTACGGCAACCCAAAACTGCGTGAACTGCTGGCGGGCGAATACGTACTCGGCCTGCTGCGCGGCGCCGCACGCCGCCGCTTCCAGCGCCTGCTGATCGAAGATGCGCGCCTGTGTAAGGGAGTGGTGGACTGGGAAGGGAAGCTGGCCGCCTGGAACCGTAACCTCAAGCCGCTGGCGCCGCCGGATTCCGTATGGCGGAAACTGCAAGTGCGCCTCAAGGCGGACGCGCAGCCGCGCGAAAAACCGTCGGGCTGGCCGGCCCGCAGAGCGCTCTGGAGCGGCGCCGTCACGCTGGCCACCGCGTTGGTGCTGGTGGTGGGTGTCTTCATCGGCCGGAGTCTGGTCACTCCCCCGGGCGCACCGGCTTATGTTGCCGTCATGTCCAGTGCCCAAGGCCGTCCTCTGTGGCTCATCAGCGTGTACTCCAAATCACGGCGTATTGATATGCAAGCGCTTGCCAACAATACCCCGCCGGCGGGCAAATCCTATGAGCTGTGGATGCTGCCGGGCCACGGCAAGCCCGTGGCCATGGGGCTCATGAACAGCGAAGGTCTCGCCAGCGCCAGCCTCAACCCGCGGATTATTGCGGCCCTGGTCAGTGCCAAAGGTCTCGCCATCTCCATCGAACCCTACGGCGGATCACCCACCGGTCAACCCACGGGACCGGTGGTGTACGTCGCTCCCATCGTCAGCACATAAAAGCAGCAACACTTTCAGCGTCCGTACCCGGTGAAACTCGGCAACGTGCGTTCGCACGCCCCGTAACACCGCACCCGGGCCGGTGATGTTTCCATGGGAGTGCATCCAAGTCTCCTGGCTGTGAGTACTAGAGGGTGAGCTTGTTCCCGAGTCGGGTGTACCAAGCCAATTCAACACAGGAGATGACATTATGAAATTTCAGACCTTTCTGATGCGCAAACCCGCCCGGCTGGGCGTGGCCACGCTGTTCGTGTCGGCGGGCCTGCTGCTGGCGGGCAACACCCTGGCGGCCGCGCCGGAAGCCGGCAACCGCTCCACGAACGATGACATGAACATGCAGGTCAACCGCTATGGCGGACCCGTCTATAACAGCGCACCGGCGCTCGACGTCACCGTGGCCCTGGTGGCAGCGGGCGGGGGTCCCGGGCATTTTTCACTGGTGACGGCCCTGAATCACATGCTGGGCGCGGCCACCGTGAATGCGGAGGTGGCCAAATTGACCAAGCAATATGGCAAGCAGCACGTGGGTGAATGGGTCAGCGGCATTGATTTCGCCGTGGATGATGCGCTCAAGATCGTGCAGGAAAAGCGCATCGCGTTGCCGGCTCCCGCCAAGCTGTCCGGGGTGCAACTGGCCAAGACGCTGGTCGGCGCCGGCACCGCTCCCGACAACACCTTCTGGTCGGGGCTTTTATTCGATCACGCCCTGTCCCACGGCATCCACATGCAAGTGATGGACGACACCGACGCCAAATACGGCGCGGCCTTCGACGCCAACTATCACGCCATCAGCAACCAGGCCTTCTACGACGTCGCCCAGGCTCTCGGTGAAAAGAATGTGAGGCTGTCCGCCTTCCACTAAACCCAGCGCACTTTGGCCGGTGCCGGGAATGCGCGCGCAATCCCGGCACCGGGTTTTCCGCGGGTATCAGAATTTAGTTTCATTTCGGATGGATGGGTACGCCTGGGCTGATATTGACCGTCGTCAGGACACTGCGCCGCCATCGTCGAGCCGTGGCTGAGACCACGGATCCATGAGACGCGCTAATATGCTTTTGAAAGCAGGCCGGATTTATGAACATGTACCCCAGCAATCGCACCGATATCCGTAGGACATTCTTCGACGTGTGGCGCAAGCAGCAGGCCGGTGAGCCGTTGTCAGCGCTGGAAAACATCGTCGCCGACATCATCCGCTTGCACCCTGAATACCAGGCGCTGCTGTCCGCTGATCCAGGCAAGATGCTGGACCGGGACTGGCGGCCGGAAGGCGGCGAAACCAATCCGTTCCTGCACATGGGCCTGCACATCGCCATCCGCGAGCAGCTTTCGATAGACCGGCCCGCCGGCGTGAAAGCCGCCTATGCAGCGCTGCTGAAACGCAGCGGCGATGCCCACGCCGCCGAGCATATGATGCTGGAATGCCTGGCGGAAAGCCTGTGGCACGGCCAACGGGATGGCCGGCTGCCGGATGACCAAGTCTACCTGGCCTGCCTGAAGAGCCGCGGCACTGGATAAATCCCAATCCCTGCGAAATAATCCCGCCGTCCCCCGGGTCCATTAACCCGTGATTCCATCCATAACCCTTAAGGGAGATTACTGCCATGAAGAGTTCCAACCTGATCCTCAAGTCCGCCCTTGCCGGCGCCCTCGCCCTGGGCATAGCCGGTATTGCCCAGACCGCCTCGGCCGGCGGCATGATGGCCGGTCCGGCCCACACCAAGAAATTGATGGCCGAAGGCATGCAGCCCTGTTTCGGCATCAATGCCGCCCACAAGAACGACTGCCAGTCCCCCGGCCATTCCTGCGCCGGCCAGGATGCCAAGGCCCGCGACCCGGGCGCCTTCGTGCTGCTGCCCGCCGGTTTGTGCGGCAAGATTGAAGGCGGCCATAGCAAAGCCATGTAAGGCGTTTGCCGGTGTCCAGAAACCGCTCAAGAACGTCGCTAGCGAAGGCAGGACGCGGCGCGCGACGGCGAGAAACCGGAGTGTGCATGACAGCACATGAGGATTTTGAGCCGGCGCGCAACAAAGTCATGCCAAGCGCAGCAGTTTTTGACGCGGTTTCTGGCCAACCGGCATTTCAGGCGAAGCCAGTTCCGGTGAAAGCCGGGATCGGCCTGCGCCCTCCGCATTTCCCGCGGGTGCTCAGGGAGCATCCGTCCATACCCTGGTTGGAGGTGCACAGCGAGAATTTCTTCTGCGCCGGCGGCGAAATGCCGCGGCTGCTGGAAGCGGTGCGCTGCAATTACCCCCTGAGCCTGCACGGTGTGGGCCTGTCGCTGGGCCGCGCCGACGGACCCGACCGCGAACATCTGGGCAAGTTGCAACAACTCATCCAACGCTTCGCGCCGGCGCTGGTCTCGGAACATCTGTGCTGGGGCGCCATCGGTGAACGCCATCTCAACGATTTGCTGCCGCTGCCTTACACCGAGGAAGCCTTGGATTTTCTGGTGACCCACGTGCAGGCCGCACAAGAATTCATCGGCCGGCAACTGCTCATCGAAAACGTGTCCAGTTATCTCAGCTACCGGCATTCCACCATCCCCGAATGGGAATTCATCACGGTGCTGGCGCAACGCTCCGGCTGCGGCATTCTGCTGGACGTGAACAACATCTACGTCAATAGCGTGAATCATGGCTTCGATGCGCATACCTACCTGCATGCCATTCCTCCGCAGGCGGTGGGCGAGATTCATCTGGCGGGTTTCACCCGCAAGGAAAATCTGCCGGTGGAGCTGCTGATTGACAGCCACAGCCGGCCGGTGGCGGATGAAGTCTGGAGCCTGTACCGCGAAACACTCGCGCGCCTCGGACCGGTGCCCACGCTCATCGAGTGGGACCAGGATATTCCCGAACTGGAGGTGCTGTTGGCGGAAGCCGCCAAAGCCCAAGGTTTTTTGCATGCACAACACGCCATCGCTGCCTGAGTTACAACGGCAATTCGCCGCCGCCGTGCTGGGTGATGGGTCCGCGCCGCTCAGCGAGTGGGTGCTCGGCAAAGGCCTGACACCCGCGGCACGCCTGCAAATCTACCGCAATATTGTTTTCAACAATCACGCGGCGGCGCTGGGCACCGCGTATCCGGCGGTACAGACACTGGTGGGCGAGGAATTTTTCGAGAGCGCGGCGGCGCGCTATCTGCGCGACTGCCCCACCCGCAGCGGCAACCTGCAGGATTACGGCGCTGACTTTCCGGAATTCCTGGCGCAACTGCCGCAGGCCGCGGGTTTGGACTATTTGCCCGATGTGGCACGGCTCGAATGGGCCCGTCAGGAAAGTTATCTGGCGGCGGACGCGGAATCCATCTCCGTCACTGCCTTGGCGGCTGTCACTGAACCGGACTGCTTGCGCCTGCAATTGCATCCGAGTCTGAGGTGGATATCGTCAGCCCATCCGGTTCTGGACATCTGGCGGTTTTGCCAGCAGTCCGCGCCGGGAAATCTGCGGCTTTCCGGCAAACCGCAGCGGGTGCTGGTATGGCGCGACGCGAGCCAGATCGCCATGCAGGAAGTGGATGCCGGTTGCCATGCATTGACTGCCGCCCTGCTCCTGGGCACGCCGCTGGCTGCCGCCCATGAGGACGCCCTGCGCGCCGAAAAAGCTTTCGATCTCAGCGCCTGTCTCCATTGGCTGTTCACAACCGGCCTGGTGACGGACCTCAAGACTTCCTGAACACCTAAGCCACTGGGAAATCATCATGAAAAACATCATGACCGGCACTTGCAGCGCTTACCGCAAAACCACCTGCGCCCTGATGTGGGCCGCGCCTGTGAGCCTGCTGCTGTTCCGCCTGTGGGTGGCGGTGGATTTTTGGCGCGCGGGTGTCGTCAAGATCAGCGATATGCAGAGCACCGTTTCCCTGTTTCAATATATTTACCACGTACCGCTGCTGCCGCCGGTGGCCGCCGCCTATATCGGCACCGCCATCGAACTGATCCTGCCCTGGTTCCTGGGCCTGGGTCTGGTGGGCCGACTGACCGCGGCGTTCCTGTTCGTGTACAAC
>DAHVFI010000074.1 GCA_027317045.1 Gammaproteobacteria bacterium | reverse complement strand
ACCCGATCTGGACATCGAGGTACGCAACCTCTGGCTGTCGGAATACATCAGTTTCCACAACGAAGTCACCATCCCGGATATTGCCCGCGCCTTCCAGACGGCCTTGGAACGGGAGGTGGGCGATGCCCTGAAACGGGGGCGGCGTATTGCCTGCATTACCCACTCCACCGGCTGCCCGGTGATCCGCGCCTGGCTGCAGCATTTCTATATCAGCGCCGGCCGCAAGCATCCGCCCCTGAGTCATCTCATCATGCTGGCGCCCGCGAACTTCGGTTCGGCGTTGGTGCAACTGGGGCTTTCCAAACTCTCGCGTCTCAAGGCCTGGTTCGAGGGCGTGGTTGTGGGCACCGGCGTACTGGAATGGCTGGAGCTGGGCAGTCCCCAGAGTCTCAAGCTCAATCTCGAATGGCTGCAACAGGGCGCGGCTTATATCGGCCCGCAGGGCTTGTTTCCCTTCGTGCTCACCGGCCAGTCCCACGACCCGCATCTCTATGATTTCGTCAACAGCTACACGGCCGAGATGGGTTCCGACGGCGTGGTCCGGGTGGTGGCGGCCAACCTGAATTACACCCATGTGTGCCTGGAACAGCAAGCGCCGGTGACGGACAAAAAATCGAAACTGGGTTTCAGCGCTCCGCTGCTGCAGGCCGGGGCACCGGAAATTTCACCGGCGGTGCCGTTGGCGGTAATCCCCGGCGTCTGTCATTCGGACCTGCGCATGGGCATCATGCGCAGTATTCCCGCCGATGCCACCCCCAATGCCACCGTGACGGGCATTCTGCAATGCCTGCGGGTCAACACCCTCAAGGATTACGCCGCGCTATTTGATAGTTTCCGTGTCCAAACTGCGGAGGTCCAACAGCAGGAACAGGTGGAGGACCGCGGCAGTCTCGGTCGCTTCGATCATCAGGTGATCGTGGATCCCTGCTGCATGCTCATCTTCCGGGTGCGCGACGACCAGGGCAATGCCATCAAGGATTTCGATATCATTCTCACGGCCGGCAAAGACAATAGCCCCAACCACCTGCCGCCGGGATTTTTCATCGACCGCCAGCGCAATCACCTGGATCCCGGCACCATCACCTACTACGTCAATTACACCCGCATGCTGGGCGGCCCGGCGGTGATGTACAAAGGTCGACAATTGCGGCCAGCGCTGCCGCCCGGCGACAGCCTCGGCCTACACGTGGTGCCCTACCCCCAGGATGGCTTCGTGCTCTATCAGCCGGCGACCCTTAAGGCGACGGCGGATAATCTCAAGAATCTCATCAAACCCAACCAAACCACGATCGTGGAGATCGTCATGCGCCGCATCATACGAGAGGGCGTGTACCGCCTGACCCAGAATCCTTCACCGCAAGATTTCACCAAGCAGCCGCCGGGCGCGCCCATCAATTAAATCATCGGGAGAAAATGCTGATGCGCCGTCCATCTATTTTGAACCGAAACTTGCTGTTTGCCTTGTTCATTGCCACGTCGGCCGTGTTTGCGGCGAACCCCGCGGGATCCCACGTGAAACTCGCGGGGCATAGTTTCAGTGTGGAAATCGCGAGAACGGAAGCCGCGCGGGATCGTGGCCTGATGTACCGCACACACCTGACATCTGACCACGGCATGTTATTCATTTACCACGATGCGCAGCTGCGCTATTTCTGGATGAAGCACACACTCATTCCGCTGGATATCCTGTTCTTCGATGCCCAGCGCCGGCTCATCAACGTGTCGGCGGACACGCCGCCTTGCAAGATGGATCCCTGCCCCACATATGCCAGTGCGGCACCCGCAAAGTACGTGCTGGAACTCAAGGCCGGTGTGGCAGCCAACCTCGGGATACAACCTGGAGACACGTTCGCTGTCCGCTAACTAATCAAGATGCTTCTCGCTGGCGGTCTTTCTCACGATCAGGTACCCGAGGATTGGACGCGATACTATATAGATAATGAGCGCGGCTATCCCGCCCAGGATCAGCCATGCGATCAACCCGTGCAGGGTGTATTCCCACAGCATCGCCAGGGTCTGCCAGAATCTCAACCGCAGCAGCGCCGTAAGTTGCGCAAACGAGAACGGCAAGGGCGGCTGGCGAAACAGCCATTGGCCGGCCTGGATGAAGGGAATCAACAACAGCAGTTGCAGGGGATAAACCAGATAGTTCACCACCTGAATCAGCGGCAGGTTAATGCCGAACACCAGCGCAGCGGCGGCGCACAGTAGCGTGGTGCTGCCGAGCACCGGGGTCACCCCTAGCACCACACCCAGGGCGACGGTGAGCGCAATCTTGTGGGGCGTGATGCCCTGGCTCAGAAGCTCGAGGATCAAGCATGCCAGTTTGTGATCACGTAGTTTCATCGGTCAGCCGTTGCAACTATAGTATTGATTGATTCGCATCCCAGACTTCAGTCTTGAATGCAGTGCATGGGTTGTTCCAACCTGCCAACGAGGCCAGTCTAGGGGAATTCCCACGGGATTTCTTCCATTCGGATGGAAAGTCCAGATCACCGTTCATGCTGCCGGCGGCTGCGACCGATAGACCCATGCCAACACGGGCAGCGTACGGCCAAACTCCGTTTCCAGCCTACTGAATTGGATGCGATGCAAACCGCTGAGCTTTTCTTTTGCGGTATCATTAGCGCCCAAAATAACCCGCGCCGGAATGTTTGCATCCGTCCATGAACGCACTCAGCCTCCACAACCTCGTCAAGACCTATAAGAACGGTACCCAAGCCCTCAAAGGCATCGATTTCGAGGTGCAGGAAGGCGAGTTCAGCGCGCTCCTCGGCCCCAACGGCGCCGGCAAGACCACCGCCATCGGCATCATCACTTCGCTGGTGAACAAGACCTCGGGCACCGTCAAGGTCTTCGACTACGACATCGACACCGAAATAGAAAGGGCGAAATCCTGTATCGGCCTGGTGCCGCAGGAGATCAACTTCAATCAGTTCGAGAAAATTTCCGACATCGTGATAAACCAGGCGGGGTTCTACGGCATCCCACGGCGGTTGGCGAAGCAGCGCACGGAGAAATATCTGAAGCAGTTGAGCCTCTGGGATAAGCGCGACGACATCTCCCGGACCTTGTCCGGCGGCATGAAGCGCCGACTTATGATCGCGCGGGCGCTGGTACACGAACCAAAATTATTGATCCTGGACGAGCCTACCGCCGGCGTGGACATCGAGGTGCGCCGCTCCATGTGGGCGTTCCTGAAGAAAATCAACAAGGAAGGCATCACCATCATCCTCACCACCCATTATCTGGAGGAAGCCGAGGACCTATGCCGGCGCGTCGCTATCATCGATAAGGGGCGTATCATCGAACAGGGGCGCACCCGCGATTTGTTGGCGAAGTTGCACACCGAAACCTTCGTGCTCAACTTGCGCGAGCCACTGCAACAGGTGCCGCCGCTCGACGGTTACGCCGTGACCCAAGTGGACGACACCACCCTGGAAGTCGCGGTGAATAAATCCCAGGACGTCAACATGCTGTTCGGTCTGCTCTCGCAACAGCACATCCAGGTAACCAGCATGCGCAACAAGGTGAATCGTCTGGAAGAACTATTCGTGCGCCTGGTCGAAGGCAAGGGTTGATCGCCATGCGAGTCAGCAGATTTCGCGAAAACTATATCGGCTTCCAGACCATCGTCATGCGTGAACTGGTACGGGTGCTGCGAATCTGGATACAGACACTGGTGCCGCCGGCCATCAGCATGACGCTGTATTTCATCATCTTCGGCGGGCTCATCGGCAGTCGCGTGGGGCAGATGGGCGGTTACAGTTATATGGCGTTCCTGGCTCCCGGTCTCATCATGATGGCGGTGATAAACAACTCCTACGCCAATGTGGTGTCGTCGTTCTTCGGCGCCAAATTCGGCCGCCATGTGGAAGAGCTGCTGGTGTCGCCGCTGCCGAATGCCTACATCGTGCTGGGTTACGTGGCGGGCGGCGTGGTGCGCGGCCTCCTGGTGGGCATCATCGTCACCATCATCTCGTTGTTCTTCACCCACCTGCACGTGGTACATCCGCTCATCACCGTCTCGGTTGTGATCCTGGCGGCGGTGGTGTTTTCGCTGGGTGGTTTCATCAACGCGGTGTTTGCCAAGAAGTTCGACGACGTTACCATCATCCCGACCTTCATCCTCACGCCACTCACCTATCTGGGCGGCGTGTTCTATTCCATTCACCTGCTGCCCGAGGTGTGGCAACACATATCCAGGGCCAACCCCATTCTCTACATGGTGAATGCCTTCCGCTACGGTATCCTCGGTGTCTCCGACATCAGCATCGGCAGCGCCTACGCCATCATTCTGCTATTCATTCTGGGCCTGTTCAGCTTCAGCCTGTTGCTGCTGAACAAAGGCGTGGGCTTGCGTACCTGAGGAACGTCCTCAACGCGGCGGCGGGTGTTTCTTTGCCTCCTGATCCACCCATTTTGCTAACTCTTCGTTCATGCTCGGTTGGTAATCACCAGCGCAGTGATGGCCTGGAAATGCGATGCTTACCCGATTGGACGGAGAAGGGCCGATCTGGATGGTCTGCAACTCACCGCACATGCCGTCGGATTTCAGGATGGTGCCGCCGTAAATGGAGCGGTAACTCCCACCATTCTGCATGCTCTCCGGCTTGCGGGGTGCGTTCAAGGCTTGCTGCAAAGGGGTCACTATTGGAATCTTGTTCAACATGAGCCCAGTCGGGTTTGAGACACTTTGGGTCTGGCTTTTAACGCTCATCTCTATCTGCTGCTGCCAATCCACGGGTTTTGGCAAAGGCGGCGCAATAATCTTCAGCGGAATCTTTTTTGGCCTCACAAGATACAATGGTTTCAGGATCGCCTCGGTTTCATGGCGATGTTCGAATTTTACATGTTTCGACTTCAAAGCAACTTGCGCAGAGGCCGCAGTCGATATCAAACGTATTTCAATAGGGGTGACCCGGATAACAGATTCGAGTGGTCTGTCGAACATGAAGATCAAAGCTGCCAGAACAATTACCGTGACAAATAAGCTGCCCGCAACACACGCAACCCGGTTGGGCCGCCAGATCAATATGGGTTTCAG
>DAHVFI010000164.1 GCA_027317045.1 Gammaproteobacteria bacterium | reverse complement strand
CCGCCGTAGGTATCGGTATTGCGCACGCTCCAGCCGTGTACCAACACCACCACGCGCTTTTGTTTGGCCATCTAAGCTCCTTGGATTATTGCGGTCCTGCCATTGAAAACGGCTGCTGTCATCTATATTAGTCCAGACACCGGCAGCGCGCCCTGTGGGTGTATCATGAGGTATCGTTGATGCGTAGATATTTTCAGAGGATTACCGCCATGTCTGAATTGCATGCCATGAAGAAAGTCGTGGGGTTCGCCGCCGTGCTGGGCATGGTGCTGTCACTCGCCGGTTGCGGCATCAACAACATCCCCACCTACAAGCAGCAGGTGACCGCCGCCTGGAGCCAGGTGTTGAACGAATACCAGCGGCGTACCGACCTGATTCCCAATCTGGTGGCCACGGTCAAAGGCTATGCTACTCATGAGGCGGATGTACTGGAGGCCGTGACCAATGCCCGTGCCAAGGTCAGCCAGACACAGATTCCCGCCAACATCCTCAGCAATCCTAAGGCTTTCCATGAATTCGAACAGAATCAGGCGACCCTGGGCGGTGCGCTTTCGCGCCTCATGATGGTGACGGAGAATTACCCGAACCTGAAAGCCAATCAGAATTTCCTGGCCCTGCAATCGCAGCTGGAAGGCACCGAAAATCGTATCGCCGTGGCGCGCCGCGACTACATCCTGGCAGTGCAGCAGTACGATACAGAACTCACCACTATCCCGGGGCGCTGGTATCATTCTATGTTCTACTCGAGTTACCCGATGATCCAGAATTTCACGATCTCGGAACAGGCGCAGCAGGCGCCCAAGGTCAGTTTCTAATTCCCTGTTCCTTCTCCCCCTGTGGGGGGGAAGGAAGGATGAGGGGGTTCAATAGCATGTACGCGCTTTGTATCCGTCGTTTGTTTACGTTTGCAGTTGTCGCCGGCGCGTTGCTGGCCACGCCCGCATTCGCAGCCGTCAATGGCTTGGACGCCGGCATGCCGGCGTTTCCGGCACTCACCGGGCCGGTGGTGGACCAGGCGCACTTGCTGCCGGCGGACGTCTTCAACAGTCTTTCGCAAAAACTCGCGGCCTACGCCAGCAACACCGGCACACAACTGGTGGTGGTGACCATACCCACGCTCAACGGCTATCCCATCGAATACTACGGTTATCAGTTGGGCCGCCACTGGGGTATCGGCCAGAAGGGCAAGAACAACGGCGCGCTGCTGATCGTGGACGCGGGCGAGAAACAGGTGCGCATCGAAGTGGGTTATGGTCTGGAAGGCACGCTCACGGATGCCCAGAGTTTCAACATCATCAACAATATCATCCTGCCGCGCTTCAAACAGGGCGATTACGCCGGCGGCATCGCCGCGGGCACCGATGCGATTCTCACGGTACTCGGCAACCGGCAGCAAGCCGTCGCGCAGCAGCAAGTGCGCAACCGCTCCGGCGCCGGGTTTCTCATGCTGATCATCATCCTGTTTGCGCTCTTGCCATTGATGATGACGATTTTTGGCCGCGGCGGCCACGGCGCTCCCGGTAAAAGTAGCGGCGGGATGGGATGGTTGGGTTGGCTGGCCCTGGGGATGTTGAGCGGTGGGCTTGGGGGCGGCGGATTCGGCGGCGGGGGCCTTGGAGGCGGTGGCTTTGGCGGATTTTCGGGTGGCGGCGGATCGTTTGGCGGCGGTGGCGCCTCCGGAGGTTGGTGAACGGTGATCAAATTCTCACAGCAGGATAAGGTCCGGATCACGGCGGCGATACACGCGGCCGAAAAAAACACCAGCGGCGAATTCGTGGCCGTGGTGGCGCGCAGCAGCGACCACTATATCTTTCTACCATTGTTATGGGCAGCCATCCTGGCATTGCTGGTGCCGGGTGTTTTCCTGCTGTCCGGCAATCCTCTGGCCGCCATCCATGTTTATCAAATCCAGCTGGCGGTGTTTATCGTGCTCGCGTTTTTATTCTTGTTCGTGCCGGAGTTACACCTGCGGCTGGTTCCGCGGCAGGTGAAACATTCACGCGCCAGCCGCCTAGCCAAGGCGCAGTTCTACCAGCAGGGTGTGCAGCTGACGCCGCATCATTCCGGGGTGCTGTTGTTTGTGTCCCTGGCGGAGCATTATGTGGAGATCGTCGCCGACAAAGGCATCCACGAAAAACTCGGCGAAACTCACTGGCAGGGCATCATTCAGGATTTCGTGGAGCAGGTCCGCAAAGGCCAGGTGGTAGATGGTTTTGTGGCGGCCATCGGTGCCTGCGGCACCGGCATGGCGAAGCACTATCCCCCCGTGCCGGGTAATACGGACGCATTGTCCGACGGTCTTATCGAAATCTGAGTTACACGTTGTTCAGATCCATCTGCTCGGTACTGGTTTTGGCGTAGCCCCGCGGGCGGATCGCAACGGTGTTGGTGATGCGTGTGCACAGGCTACCGTCGGCCAGGTAAAAACCGTATTCGAAGGTGGGCGTGGCGCGTCCGTTGGCATTTAATTCCGCGTTAATCGCGACTTCCTGATCCGGCGGCATCTCGAAGCGCAATTCCAG
>DAHVFI010000159.1 GCA_027317045.1 Gammaproteobacteria bacterium | reverse complement strand
ACCAGCCGCGCGGTGCGCCTCGCGCTCATCGCGTTGACCGGCGAGATGGGTTATCCCACGGCGCTCTCGGCAAAAACCTGGGGTTTCTACGACGTGCTGTTCAAGGGACAGCCTTTCAAATTTCAGCACGCTTACGGCAGTTATGTGATGGAGAATGTGCTGTTCAAGATTTCGTTCCCGGCGGAATTCCATGCCCAGACGGCGGTGGAATGCGCCATGACCTTGCACCCGCAGGTAAAAGACAAATTGGATCAAATCGAAAAGATCGTGATCGAAACCCAGGAACCGGGTGTGCGCATCATAGATAAAGTCGGCCCGCTCAACAACCCGGCGGACCGAGATCACTGCATCCAGTACATGACCGCGATCCCGCTGATCTTCGGCCGGCTCACGGCGGAGGATTACGAAGACCAAGTGGCCGCGGATCCGCGCATTGACGCTTTGCGCGGGAAAATGGAAGTGAAGGAAAATCCGCAGTTCACCCAAGACTATTACGACGCCTCGAAACGCTACATCGGCAATGCCGTGCAGGTGTTCTACAAGGATGGTTCCAGGAGCGAGCGCGTGCCAGTGGAGTTCCCCATCGGCCACCGCAAGCGCCGCGCCGAAGGCATTCCGATGCTGGTGAAGAAATTCGAGAATGCCATCGCCGGACGCTTGCCCGCCAAACAGTGCGAGGCTATCGAACGCCTATGCGCGGATCAGAAGACGCTGGAAGCCACACTGGTTTCCGATTTTATGAAACTCTGGATGGTTTGAGCAGCATGGCCGGATTGACCCCGCTGAGCCGATTGCGGGCGATAATTCCAGCTTGATCGCTACTTAAATAAGGTATATTTTATATACCATAATGGATTTTGAGTACGAGCCGGCCAAAAGCCGCTCAAATCGCGCCAAGCATGGCCTTGATTTTGTCGAGGCTCAAAGACTGTGTGATGACCCGGATGTACTGGAAATACCGGCAAAGACCCGGGATGAACCGAGGTTCCTGGTGATCGGGAAAATTGACGGCAGGCACTGGTCCGGCGTGGTTACCTACCGTGGCGATAAGCTACGAATTGTTTCTGTCCGCAGATCGCGGGCAGAGGAGGTGACGTTATATGAAAGCCAGGAAATTTGATCAGACGTTTGACGCTGGTGGGAACGTGACCGCGGCGCTGGATGTGTCCAAGGCCCAGCGGCTCAATCAAGAACAAAAAAGAGTGAATGTGGATTTTCCGGCGTGGATGATTGCCTCGCTCGACAGAGAGGCGAGCCGGTTGGGAGTTACGCGCCAATCCATCATAAAGGTCTGGCTGGCAGAGCGTTTGCAACAGGCGGCATCTGGCAAAGCGACGTGACTTGCGCCAGGGATCACGTCTCAATTTTCGATCTGTTAGATCAAGCCCTTGTCTTTGAGCAGTTCCAGCAAACGCTCCAGCAACTGGAAGCCCTGATGCGGGAACGACTGGGGGCTGAAACAGAACGCCAACGTTTGGGTTTCGATGTGCGTGCCTACGCGGTTCATTTGCGTCTGAAGAATGAGGGGCTGGCTGCGGCGGAGGAACTGACCCGCAAACTGGCGGCGTGTGTCGCGCGTTTTCCGAATCACGGTGCAAATCCCGAGGAACTTCGGCAACTCAAGGCTGAACTGTATAAGATTCTGTTGATCGAGGTGGGCCGGCAGCGCATGGTGGAACTGGCCGACGCGATCTTGCGGCTCTACGGCGCATGACGCGGACGGAACGGGAACGCGCGCGCTTCAAGATCCGGGTCGCTGCCAGGGCGGAGAAAATCCGTGTCCAACCGGCCGCGGTGCGCGTGCAGCGCATGCGGCGCAAATGGGCGTCGTGTTCCACCGGTGGCTGGGTGAGTTTTAGCACCCGGCTGCTGCGCCAGCCGAAGGATTTCCAGGATTACGTGATTGTGCATGAACTGCTGCATCTCAAGGTGCCCAATCACGGCAAGCTGTTCAAGAGTCTGTTGTCGCTGCATTTGTCCGCCAAGAGTCGCGAAGTAACGCGTGGCAGTGGTCGAAATACCAGTGGGAGCGGCGATATTCGCCGCGATGAGGCACATCTTTGCCTGATGAATGAGGAAACACCAACATGAAATCCGTAACGCGTATCGCACTGTTCGTTTGCTGTTTTTTGGCATGGTCCCTTGTCTACGCCGCTGAACCAGCGTTCCAGTTAAGCGACCTGCAAAAACTCGTAAACCTGAGCGATCCGCGGATTTCGCCGGACGGAAAACAGATCGTGGTGGTCGTGTCCACGCCGGTTTGGAAGACGGACAAGCGCAAGACCGAGCTGGACCTGGTGAACGCCGCGAACGGCACACGGCGCACGCTCACCTGGAACCGCGAGGGCGTATCCCAGCCGCGCTGGTCTCCGGACGGCAAGCGTCTGGCGTTTCTGGCCAAGGATGGTCAAACCAAAAAGCCGCAGATCTTCGTCATGCCAATGGACGGCGGTGATGCCGTGCGTATCACCGATGACAAGCAGGGTGTGGGGACCTATTCCTGGAGCCCGGACGGCAAGCAGATCGCGTTTATTGCTCAGGATCCGCCGCCCAACGAAAACGCCATCAAGGAGCATAACAAGGTATTTCAGGTGACCGACGGCAATTTTCTGCTCAAAAATACCGTAGCGTCATGGCAGCTGTGGGTGATCCCGGCGGAGGGCGGAAAGGCCGAGCAACTGACGCAAGGCACCTTCAGCCTGGATACGGACCAGGGCGGGGCTACGCCGCCTGCCTGGAGCCGCGACGGTCGGCGCATCGCGTTTACCCGGTTTCCAAACCCGTATTGGGGCCCGTCATTTCATTCAGTGATCGCGGAGGTGAGCGTGAACGGCGGCACGCCCGGCACGCTGGTTTCAGCCCAGGGTGCGATCGGTTTTGCGTATGCACCTGACGGCAGTGATTTTGCATTTCAGCGTCCGCGCAACGGCGATGAAAACAACGGCAACGCCATATATGTAAGCGCCAACGGCAAGACTTACGATCCAACCGCCGGGCTGGCGCGGAATTTCAACGCCTATGCCTGGTTACCCGATGGCAGAGCATTGGTGATCACCGGTGAACTGGGTACGCGCTCGGTATTGTGGGAACAGCCCTTGTCCGGAAAGGCACATTTGCTTGATCTCGGTGACGTGAACGCCCATGTCGATATGAGCGTTGCCAAGAATGGCGCGATTGCATTTATCGGCAGCACCGCCACGCATCCCGATGAACTGTATGTCCTGGATTCGGTAAATGCCAGACCGCGACGTCTCAGCGATGTAAATGCATTTGTCGGGGGTCTCAGTCTCGGCCGTACGCAGTCCATCGAGTGGAATGGCCCGAACGGTTTCCGTGAAGACGGCGTGCTTGTTTATCCGGTTAATTTCGAGAAACATCGCAAATATCCGCTGGTGCTGGTGATTCACGGTGGGCCGGAAGGCGCCTCGACCCTGCGTTTCTCGCCGTTGCCGCAATTGCTGGCGGCTGCAGGCTTTCTGGTCTTCCAGCCGAACTACCGTGGCAGCATCAATTTGGGGGATGTGTACCAGCATGCGATTTACCGCGATACCGGCGAAGGTCCGGGCAAGGATGTAATGGCGGGTCTTGCAGCGGTGGAAAAACTTGGCATCGTGGATACCAGCCGCATCGGGGTAACCGGCTGGTCCTACGGCGGCTACATGACTACCTGGCTGACTGGTCACTACAACGTGTGGAAAGCCGCAGTCGCGGGCGCCCCCCTCACCGATTGGGTGATGGATTACACCATTGCCTACTATCAAACCGGCGACCGGTATTTCTTCGGTTCGTCGCCATGGACCGGCGCCGGCTGGAAAATCTGGCGCGCACAGTCGCCCATCACCTATGTGCGCAACGTCAAGGCGCCGACCCTGCTTATGAGCGACGTGGATGATGCCAATGTGCCGTTTGTAAATGCCGAAGAGTGGTATCACGGACTGCGTGACAACGGCGTGACCGTCGAGTTCTATGCCTATCCGGAAACCACGCACTTTCCGCATGACATCGTCCAGACCACTGACGTCTACCGGCGCTGGGTGGGCTGGATGGAGAAATATCTTAAATAGTGATTGCCGGGCCAGGTGGTTCAGCCATGCAAGTCAAGGACATTCTGAGCTTCTGGTTCGATAAGCTTTCAGATAAGCAGCACTTCGCCAAGGATGAGAAGCTTGATGCGCTGATAGGCGAACGCTTTTCCGGCGTTCATCATGCGGCCACACGCGGCGAGTTGTTCGACTGGCGGGACACAGCGGAGGGGCGGCTCGCGGAAATCATCGTACTGGATCAGTTCTCGCGCAACCTGTTCCGCGACCGACCGGAAGCTTTCACCTGCGATGGCATGGCGCTGGTGCTGGCCCAGGAAGCGCTGCGAATCGGCGCCGATCAGTCATTGCCGACAACGCGCCGGGCATTCATGTACATGCCTTACATGCACAGTGAGTCACGCCGTATTCATGAGACCGCCGTGAAGTTATTCAGCCAGCCGGGCATGGAGTTCAACCTGAAATACGAGCTCAAGCATAAAGCCATCATTGACCGCTTCGGCCGCTTTCCGCACCGTAACGCCATTCTGGGCCGCGAATCCACGCAACAGGAACTGGAGTTTCTGGCGAGACCCGGTTCGTCTTTCTGAAACCCGGCAGACCTGCGACGCAGGCGCACCCTCTCTCCGTCGAGCGGCGCTCGGGCGTTACAGGCGAAAAAAACCCGCGGAATTCACGTTCCGCGGGTCTTTGTTGTTCACTATGCAAACCGGAACTCCGCGTTTCAGGCTCCGGTGTTTGCGGTGGCAGGCGGCAGTGCGGGCGGCGGTTTGACGGCCACTGGCGCTCCCGTGGGCAGCGTGGCCACGCCCTGGGCGTAGGCCGCGCTGTTCCAGGACTGCACCGCGGTGAGGAGCGGGCCGTTGAACCGCGCGAGCAACTGCCGGATCTTTGCCTGATCCTCGCGCATGAGCGCCTTGATCTGCGGACGCGGCGGCACACCCCAGGCGAACGCGGTCATGCCGTAGAGCGCGGTGAAGTGCTCGTGCATGCGCGAATAATGCCGCAGGGAATCCTCCGTCACCGTGTGCTGGATATGCGGATTCCACAGCGTGTCCTCGAAATCACCGAGCTGCTTGTCGAGGCTGCGGGCCTGGGTGATGAGTTGCGCGTGCTGTGCGTCGAAGTGCGGGCCGCTGTCATGTAGCACCGCTCCAAGACCGCGGCGCATTTCGGCCACGCGGTTAAGTACTGTGTTGAAGGCCGACAGTTCCGAGCGCATCGCCAGACCCGCGGCGGTATTGGCCCGGTAGGTGGCGAGCCTCACCGCGTAACGCGGATCCGGCGCCACCTCCACAGTAGTTTTCTGGGTGACACCGGCCGCCGTGACGCTCACGCTGTAGTTGCCGGGAGGTACCGCCGGACCGGCGTTGGGATTGAAAAACCCGCCGCCTTTCGGTGGCATCAGCGTAAGTTTCATCGGCCCCTGATAGCGCAGGTTCCAGACTGTCTCATTGATGCCGGCCTTGGCGGGGCCGTAGAGGGTGTTGATCACCTGGCCGGTGCTGTCGCTGATCACGATCTTGACCGGCGTGTGATGCGCGGCTTTCTCCGCGGGCGTGGTTTTGAGCTCCAGCTTCAGGTAGTAGCTGAACACCGCGCCGGTGGGCGCATTGGGCGCGCGATAGCCGCTGGGATCGATGCCATTGGTGTGGCTGGAATACAGCAGTATGCCACTGGCTGCCGGGAACAGATGGAAGGATTCGTCCGCCAGCGCCGGCGAGAAATCCTCCACCGGCCGCAGGTTGTCCAGCACCCAGAGGCCGCGCCCGTGGGTGGCGAGCACCAGGCTGTGCAGCGACTTGACGAATTGCAGATCAAATACCGAAGCCGTGGGCAGGTTGGCCTTGAGCGGCTGCCAGTGTCCGCCGTCGTCACGCGAGTAGTACAGTCCCTGCAGGGTGCCGGCGAACAGCAGGCCGCCGTGATTGGGATCCTCGCGCACCACCAGCACCGAGGCGTCCGGCAGGCCATCCGTGATCTTGTGCCAGCTTTTGCCGTAGTTGTCAGTGCGATAGGCGTAGGCCCGCGTGTCACCCAGCAGGTGCGCATCGAAGGCCGCATAGGCGGTGCCGGCATGGAACGGCGACACCGTCACGTGGTAGACCCGCGCCCAAGGCGGCGCGCCGGAGGGCGTGACCTTGTTCCAGTGCTGACCGCCATCACGCGTCACCCACACCAGCCCGTCATCGCTGCCCGCCCAGAGTACCTGCGGGTTGGTGGGCGCGAGCGTCAGCGATTGCAGCGTGTCATAGGTCTCGGCACCCGACATGTCCTTCATGACCGGACCGCCGGTGGGTCCCTGCTTGGCTTTGTCGTTGCGTGTGAGATCAGGGCTTATAACCTGCCAATGGCGTCCGCCGTCGCTGCTGTGGAACACCACATCCGCACCGAGATAGAGGTCATTGGGATTGGTGTAGGACACCGCCACCGGGCTGGTCCAGTTGAAGCGGTACTGCTGCTGCGACATTTCCTTGCCGGAAAACAGCGAGCCGGTGAGCATGCTCTTGAGGGAAGGGTTGATGATGCGCGAGCGTTTGGTCACCCGGTCGTAGCGTGACAGGAATCCGTCGTCGGTGGTGGCATAGATGATGTCGGGATTGCTGGGCGCGGGCACCACGTACTGCCCGTCGCCGCCCGCCAGGTCGAACCAGTCCTGGTAGCCCACCACGCCGCCGCGGCGGTAGTCGCTGGAGGCGCCGCACCACGCGTCGTTGTCCTGCAGCCCGCCGCACAGCAGGAACGGCGTTTCATTGCCCACCGCCACCTGATAGAACTGCTCGATGGGCAGGTTGTCGAGATAGCGCCAATGCTTGCCCGCGTCCATGGACAGGTACACGCCGCCGTCGTTGCCCTGGATGATGCGCTCGGGATTGTGCGGGTCAATCCAGATGGCGTGATGATCCACATGCACACCGGGGTCCGCATAGAAGACGGTTTTGCCGCCGTCCTTGCTTTCCATCATCTTCATGGACAGCAGGAACAGACGCTCGGGGTTATCGGGCATCACCGCGAGCTGGGTGAAATAGAACG